>CASFQZ010000109.1 GCA_949296825.1 uncultured Eubacteriales bacterium | reverse complement strand
AGAGCACCTGACTCTTAATCAGGGTGTCCAGGGTTCGAGTCCCTGATGGTGTACCATTGCGTGGCCCGTTGGTCAAGTGGCCTAAGACTCCGGCCTCTCACGCCGGCAACAGCGGTTCGAATCCGCTACGGGTCACCATTTTTCGATTATTATGTCCTCTGGGGCATGATATACAGTCGGTGTCTATAACATTGAGGTCCCACCCGTTCCCATCCCGAACACGGAAGTTAAGCTCACATGTGCCGAAGATACTTGGCGGGCAGCTGCCTGGGAAAATAGGTCGTCGCCGACACCGGCGGATCCGAAGATCCGCCGTCAAATATTCCTCCTTAGCTCAGTCGGTAGAGCATGCGGCTGTTAACCGCAGGGTCGTTGGTTCGAGCCCAACAGGGGGAGCCAGAAAACACGGTCGTTTTACGACCGTGTTTTTTACATTTGCAGCGCTCGCTCCAAGAATTTCCTGGGTCGAGCGTCCGCCGCTGGTAATTGGCTGCCATAATACCGCTGCCTGTGGTGAATGAAGGCATTTGCTGATACAGAGGAAAGCAGCGATATTTCCGATCAAGAGGAAAACAGCGATATTTCTGATCAAGTAGAATGCCGCATAGCACAACCCAAAGAGAGATCCTCCAGGTTGCGTTTGCGTTATGGTTATGCGGAGCGCGTCATATGGTGAATGGTCTTTGTCAATCCATCGGGCAAGGCTGGAAAATAGTGTGTCGGCGGGTGATTGTATTCAGAAGCAGCCGCAGACTTTACAATGTTTGAGATTCTATACAGAAAGTGTTTTTGGAGTCGGAGGAAATTCCGACGGGTATCGTCATTCCTTTCAGGATATTTTTTATTATCTTGACATTTTTGCGTTTTATATTGTATTATTTATGTGGGTTGGATTCGCAGTGGGACCGTGATCCGAGGTCAATCCTTATAAATCGGGGAGTTTTTGTTATCCAAGAGATAACAGGCTGCGTTCTTTTCGACATCAAACCCCGGCTTGTCCTGGGGTCTTCTTTTATCACGCCATGAGTGAGGTAGGAGCGAAGATGACTTGTCCGTATTGCGGCAAAGAAAGTAAATCGGGAGGTCTGTTTTGCGATTATTGTGATGGGCCGCTTCCATCGAGCGGGTTGGAGAAAGATATCCGTCAAACCAACAGAGAGAAGCGCAAACAACGGCTTCTGCGGATGGCGCCGTTGGCTGTGGCTGCACTGATTGTATTGATCGCGATGATTTCCACTGCCGTTCGGCAGCGCCGGGAGCGGGCGGACCTTTCCCTGTCGGCAGTGCCGTTTACCGTTGAACGCATCACCAGCGAGCCGACGCAGACCGGCTCCGTCGTTTCCCCTGAAACCGAAGCAATAGAGACGGAACCACGCGAGACGTCAGGCTCACGGCAGCAGCCCGGGCGCAGCGAGCCGGAGCAAACGGTGCCCGCTGAGCAGCCGCCGAAGGGCAATGAGTCAAATTCGTACGTTGCGGAAGCGGAATACAGCGGCTTTATTCAGTGGAGATAGCGAAGCGACAGCAGCGCCGGTATATTCTTTGAGACAGACCGAATAAAACGGCGCTGACTAAATGTCGGCGATCCCTGCATATAGTATAGAGCCTTTTCCTCTGTTTCCGATATATATCGTCTCAAAAATTCGCGAAAGGCATTTGTCCTGCGATCGTCAAAAAAACAACGAAAGCCTCGGACGGGATCTGGATCTGAATGAGTTTGCTGTGCCGTATCCATGATTATATGCGGTATGTCAATAAAAATGAAACCGACAGCACCTCATTATTCCGTATAAACCATGGAAAATTTGAACATATATGCTAAAATCAATTTGAATAGGCAAAGGAGGCGCGGCAGGGGGCTTTTGCAATGCCTTCTGCCGGAATGGTGTTGTGGAATACGATGGGAAGATTTGGTAAGATTTGCGGAATATGAAAGAAGACCGGCGTGTTTTTTTCGCTTGCTTATCTTGAAAAAGAGGACTTGCTTTGAGCGATTTCGTATCAAAAAACATATACCCCGGCAGGAACAGCCGGTATTTTTACATATTGAGGTGACAGCATCCAATGAGCCAATTGTACTGCAATCCGATGGAGATCGCGTACAAGTATCAGCATCCCCTGTTTGGCAAGTATGCCTACAAGGAGGCAGCTGACCCCACCATTCTTTTTTTTAAAGGGAAGTATTATCTGTTTACTTCCAAATGCGGCGGCTTTTATTATTCCGATGATTTGTTCCACTGGGAATTTCATGAGGATCGGAGCCTGGAAATTCATGGCTACGCGCCGGATATTAGCGAACATGATGGGTATCTGTATTTCTGCGCCTCCTCGCTGTGTAAAAAATGCAAGATCCTGCGCGCTAAAAATCCCCTCGACGGCTTTGAGACGGTGTCCGCCCCCTTTGCTTTCTGGGATCCGCACCTGCATTTTGAACGAGAAAAGGCATACTTGTACTGGGGATGTTCCTCCCGGCACCCAATTTACGGCATCGAAATGAATCCGAGAACGATGCTTCCGGTTGGGAAGAAAGTTGCCATCGTCGCAGCGGATCCAAAAGCACACGGTATTGACAACAAGGAAATTTATCTAACGCAAAAGGACAGGCTGCGGCAAAAATGTCTCAATCTTTTTGTGGGAACGGGCGCGTTTATCGAAGGCGCATTCCTCAATCAAATCGGCGCCCGCTATTATTTTCAGTACGCGACGCCAGGGACGGAATTCCCGACGTATGGCGACGCGGTGTTGGTCGGCGGCAGTCCGCTTGGTCCCTTTGTCTGGCAAAAGCATAATCCTTTTTCCGTGGTGCCCTCCGGCTTTTTGCAGGGGGCGGGGCACGGCAGTACGTTTTATGACAAATACGGCAATCTGTGGCATGCCGCTTCGGTCTGTGTGGGTGTCAACCATAATTTTGAGCGTCGTCTGGGGCTTTGGCCAGCCGGGGTGGACCGGGACGGGCTTCTGTTCTGCAACCAATATTTCGCCGACTATCCGAAGCGCATCCCCGACGGCGCCTTTGATCCCTGGTCGATTGAGCCGGAATGGATGCTGCTTTCCTACCGCAAAAAAGCTGACGCCTCGACATTTTGCGCAGGATTTCCACCTGCTCACGCGCTGGATGAAAGCATCAAAACCATGTGGCGCGCCCGGAGCGGCGAAAGCGGCGAGTGGCTTTGCGTCGATCTGGGGAAAATTTATGATGTGCGCGCCGTTCAGGTCCATTTCGGCGACTGGCAGACGCCGAAGAAAAAAGCGCCGCTGCGGGAATATGGCGGCACCTTCACCCAGGAGCGGTATATTGAAGAAGAACTGGTGACCTATGCGTATCGGTTGGAATACAGCCGCGACGGAGAGAGCTGGCTTCCTTTCGGCCCGGCGCAGGAAACGCTTTTGCCCCATCATCTGATCGAGGATGCTGCGGATGCGCGATATCTGCGCGTAACGCTGCTGCGCGCGCCCTACGGGCAAAATTTTGCGCTGTCAGGGCTGCGGGTTTTCGGCAGAGGAAACGGCGCCTTGCCGCCGCCTGCCGCCGGTATTGCGGCGAAGCGGCTCGATGCGGTAACGGGCGTTATCCGCTGGGAGGCGCCCACCGGCGTCCATGCCTGTATCCGCCTGGGGATTGCGCCGGATAAGCTGTACCATAGCATCCTGTTATATGATCAAAGGGAATATGCCATTCCTTTTTTGAACCGCGAAACCGAGACTTATTTTTTCGCTGTGGATACCTTCTCTGAAAACGGTGTGACCAAAGGTGAAATCCACTCCTTTTAAGGTAAAATGTGATCTTTGCAGGCAATAAAATCAGAAGCGAACGCGCTGCTGAACCTGTTGTAAGCGATTGGACAAAATAGGAGCCGGCTTCTTCCTTCTACGGCAGCGGAGAAGTCTTTGTGCGGGCGGGACAATCTCTCCATGCTTATTGATTACGCAGAAAATTTTTCAGTCAAGCATAAAACGAAAGCAGGAACCGGGGCTCCTGCTTTTTATTCAGGGCGCTTTCGGTTATATATTTTCAGCCGGGAAGAGAGTCGGGCGGTTTGGACGGCTGGTTGACCTGGAAGGGCGGAGCAGGGCGCCGGAGGTGTTTTTTATTTCTTTTTCCAACGGAGCAGCAGCGCCGAATGGAGGATCACCAATACGGAGCCGGCGTTATGTACCAGCGCTCCGACGACGGGTCCCAGCAGCCCCGTCATGGCCAGAACGATGGCGAGAAAATTCAGTCCCATGGAAAAAGTCAGATTCACTTTAATGGTCGTCATCATTCGTTGGGACAGGGAAAGCAAATGCGGAAGCTCACGGATTTCATCGTCCACCAGGGCGATGTCTGCGGCGTCCACGGCAATATCGCTGCCTACGCCACCCATGGCGATTCCGACGTTTGCTTTTTTCAACGCAGGTGCGTCGTTGATGCCGTCGCCGATCATGCAGACCGCTTGACCGTTTTTCTGATAAGCGTCGATTTGGTTCAGTTTATCTTCGGGCAGACAGTTGGCGTGAACCTCCCGGATGTTCAATTTGCCGGCGATGGCTTCGGCGGCGTTTGGATTGTCGCCGGTCAGCAAAACGGGCTGTACGCCAAGCCTGTCCAGCGCGGCAATCATATCTTTGCTTTCTTTTCTCACAGTGTCGGAAAGAATCAGATAGCCCGCAAGCATATCATTCACCGCGATATAGATGACGGCGCTTCCCTCGTTGAGAGCGCCGTCTGTTTCGGCAGTAATCTCCGGCGGGATGGCAACACCCTGCAACAGTTTTCTGTTGCCCGCTTTTACCGTTTTTCCGGCAACGACAGCCAGGACCCCTTCTCCGAGGCGCATTTGGAAGTTTTCGCAGGCGGCGGGCTGTTTGCCGTAACAGCGGATAACCGCTTTGCCGAGAGGATGCTCGCTCAGCTGTTCGGCTGCGGCGGCAAAGGCATATACTTCCTCTTCGGTGTAGCTTGATGCGGACTTGACCGCCGTCACTTCGGGCGTACCACAGGTTAGCGTCCCCGTTTTATCAAAGGTAATTTTAGTCACTGTCGCCAGCCGTTCCAGGGCGTCGCCTTCTCGGACCAGGAAGCCGTGCTTTGTGGCGTTGCCGATGGCAGCCATGATAGCGGTCGGTGTTGCCAATACCAGGGAACAGGGGCAGAATACAACAAGAATGGTGACCGCCCGGATGATCTCGCCGGTGATCGCCCATGTGAGCCCTGCGGCGGAAAGGGCGATAATGACGATCCAGGTTGCCCATCGGTCCGCCAGCCGGACAATTTTTGCTTTTCCTGCGTCGGCGGACTGCACCAGCCGGATCATCCGTTGGATGGAGCTGTCCTCGCCGACCCGAATCGCCTGCATTTCAAACGCGCCGAACTGATTTACCGTGCCGGAAGATACCTCATCACCCACCGTTTTGTCCATCGGAAGAGATTCTCCCGTCATGACCGCCTGGTTTACAGAGGTCTGACCGGAAAGAATAACGCCGTCCACCGGCACCGCTTCGCCGGGTAAAACCCGGATCACATCGCCTATTTCTACTTGCTCGGCGGGAAGGATTTTTTCTGTTCCGTCCCGAAGCACCCGGGCGGTCTGCGGGGTCAGGTGGACGAGCTTTTCGATGCCAGCCCGCGCTTTTGCCACCGTCAGATCCTCCAGCAGCGCGCCCAGCTGCATGATAAAAGCCACTTCTCCGGCGGCGAAATCCTCGCCAATGCACACGGAGGCAATCAGCGCCAGGGAGACCAGCACATCCGCCTTGATGTCAAAAGCGGTAACAAGCCCGATCACCGCCTCCAGAATGATTGGTGCGCCGCAGAGGAGGATGGCGACCCACGCCGCGTCAAAGGGCAGGGGGATCAGGTCAAACAGACTGACAATAAGAGAAAGCCCGCCGAGGACAAGGAATGCGATGTCCTTTTTGATCCCTCCAAAATGCAGAAAAGTCTCAGCCTTTTCGATAATTTTTTTCATGGGAGCCTCCTTTATACCCATAGGGGTAT
>CASFQZ010000108.1 GCA_949296825.1 uncultured Eubacteriales bacterium | reverse complement strand
GAATAAACGGCGGCACATCGTCCGGCGGGATATCGAGCGCAACGGCGAATTCGTTTTTGATCAGTGCTTCCGCTGTTTTCAGTGCGCGCTCATCCGCATCTTGTAATTTTTTATGCTGTTCGGCAAGAGCTTTTTTGTGCTGGTGCAGGCAATCTACCATGCGCAGAAGCGCCGCCGGAGCGGCGTCTGAAAGTATGTGGGACCATTGCTCATGCCGAAGATGATTGTCGCATGCCCATTCAATGGCATCCTTGCGCAATTCAGAAAGCAGGCTGGCAATTTCTTCCCGCGAAAGGACGGAACGCATTTTTGCTAATAATTTTTCATTGTGCACCGGGACAAAGACAGTGGAATTGGCATCATAAAGGGGCTTTAAGACATAATAATCGGTTGGCTTGCCGTCAAAGTCCCGTTGAATGATTTCCTGAATTTTGCAGACACCGTGGATCCCGTAAGAAACCATCTCATTGATATGATACACAAAAATCACGCCTTTCGTACTTTATTTATAGTGTATCATATTTTTCATGGTTTTGCATGTAGGTAAACTAAACGAATCTTTGGTGGATAATAGACAGACGTCTGGCTATTTTGTATGACTCATCTAAAATTTATCTAAATTAACATAAATTGTCCATTTCTGACAGCAACTGTGTCGCTAACGGAATGCAGTCGCAATCGGTCGGCGCGGGATAGTCCTTGCAGGTTCGCACCCAGGATTGCTCAAATGCTGCCAGGCGCTTGCCGAAGGGGGCTTCCAGGTAGATATCCCTTTCCCAATAATGCTCGATGGAAACGGCATCCAGCGGCGTATTTGTCTGAAGACTGTGCAAGGTGTCATCAAAAAACATCTGCCAGCGCGGAAGGTAATATTCTTTGATCAGACCGCTCCATTCCCGCCAGCTATAATCGCAGTTGGTGTTGGTTGAGCCGTCGATGTCGCCCCAGAGTGTTACAAGGGCGCGGGCGTTCAGATCAAAATACCGTTTTTCTCTCTCATCAGCCGCCAGGCGATGGGCGTCGCGGATTCGCATTGCCAACGTCAGTTCGCTTCGACAGGAGGTCAAGGCATCCATATCCCGAAGCAGTTTTTCTTGCTGTTTCGCGATTATTTCTGCCCGCGACAGGTCCTTCTTCTGATAAGCGGCAGCAAAATCAACCTGATTTTGATAAAATCGATTGGAAAGCACCTGTCGAACCATATCGCACAAATCGAATTGATAACCGTCCGAATGGTAAAAATCATCGGCAACGCTTAAAAATAGCTTGACAGCTTGCTCAAAAAGGGCGGTATCATAAAAGGGCTTTGCCTGACAGCAGGGACCGGCAAAAACTGGAATCATTTGCGGTCGGGAGGCGATGGGGGAGCCCACCCCGTTTTCGGAATAGCCCTCGCTTTGATAGCAGGTTTTGAGCAATCCTTCCCATGCGTGATGCAGGCGCCGGTCTGCTTTTCCGTAACGGCGGCTGATATAATCTTTCAGCCATTGATCGAGGTCAACAGGCTGATCGGTCGTCAAAAGGTCAAATTGCAACTCGTAAACGACCGGGTTCTGCTCTATGCCCTCCATGAATAACCCGGAGCCAACCACATTTGCACCGCCGTTTTTTAATTGGCAATATACGTTTTTACTGTGTGTGTATAACTTGCCCTGCATGGCGTTTTTGCCGCCAAAATTATGCAGCATTCCTGCGACAACCGGGTACCCCCACAGGTTTTCGCTGTCCGGTGTTCTTGCGGAGTTTAGATCTAAAATCAGAAGCCGCTCCTTTTCAACGGCAAGAACAATGTCTTTGCGCAGAGACCAAGCCTGCATCACCCAGACGGAATGCTTGTCAAACGTCCGATAAAGCCGGTCGATGGTCGCACCGACATCGTGCAGGTATTCCGGCGTTTCCTTGGGCGGTGTTCCCTCGTGAAATGGGTCGCAGGCAAGGAAATGATGACAGCCCATCAGACGCTTCAGCTTGTTAAGATAAGTTCTTCCGAATTGCAAAAAGAGCGGATCCAGCGGATCAATGAGCGCGGTCGGCGGGAAATTACACCAGCTGCTTTGCGGCAGAATTGCGGCGTCGGGATATTTTTCCTTCAGAAGTGGGGGGACATGACCGGAAAATCCCTGCTGAATCGGGTGCATTCCGAATTGCAGATAACGAGCCAGAATTTTTCTGCCCAATTCCAGTCTGCGGTAAATATACCCTTCATCCTCCGGCGGCAGATAGCCGATAATATTGGTCATCAGCTGCCATGCCCAGAAGGCAGGGCCGGTAATGCAGCGAAGCGCCTCTTGTTTTGTAAAACCAAATTCAAGCAGCGTTTCATACAGCACCGCTTCACTGCCAATGACGGCAAGGGGCATATTGATCCCGTTCATTGCCATAAAGTCGATTTCTTTTTCCCAGCGGTCAAAATCCCACCATGCCATGGAATAGTCCAGGGTGCAGTAGTTCATATATACCCGGTATTTCTGTGGAATCGTTTTTTTGTAAACACCGTCAAACAGAGTAAGCTCTCTCAGCTTGATTTCGCGGTTGCCGCACCAGGAAAGCTGGACGCCGCAGTATTTTTTTAAATAGCAGTAAAATCCATGAAAGGCGGAAACATACCCATTGGCGCTGATCAGGATTTTTCCATCCTGACACTGGATGCTGAATTGATCTTCGTCGCTGTCAATCCTTGAAAAAAGAAAACGGTCGGCAAAATCCGGCAGATTTCGCGCCAGAAACGACAAAATAACAGAATCATTCATAATATATACCTCATTAAAGAGAAAAGCTTTATAAAAAAGATAATACGGAAATCCTGCCATCCGCCAGAATTTCCCTGAGGGGAGATTCCTGTTGTGCATTCGGCAGATTCTGCCAGTACCGATGGGCAAGGCGGAGATTTTCTTCCCGACAGAGCGATGGCGCAAAACAGTTGTTTGCGTCTGCGACAAAGCGACGGCCGGTTATTTTCAGCTGAACGATGCCGAATACCGGGCGGCGTAGCTTGATAAAATAATTTTCCCATTGCCGCGCTTCTTCGGGGGTGTCGGATACATATAAACACGCCAGTCGGGACGGAAACTGTGGGTAATCTGTTTTGCGCACTTCCTCCAGCGCAAGCTCCCGCAGGGCAACAGCGGTTTGGTGCTCCAGCCGATTGCTGTCGTATTGCTGTGGGTGCGCGTATATGTCCTGAACCAGCGCCGCCTTTTCCATGACTCTTTGCCATACGCCGCTGTGGTGTGTTTCATCAAAGCAAATAACCTGCCCAACAGCCATCGGGCGTTCTGTTACCGCATGATAGGCGTAAAAAGTTTCGGGCTGATTCATTGGCTTACTCCTCTCCCTGAAAGCAGCGGCGCACAATTTCATGTGCCGTCTCTTTCGCGTCAATATCGGAAACATCTATTGTCACGGTATCCAAATCGGCATACAGCGGCAGATAGCGAAAGCTTCTTTCAATCACATCCTGCTGTCTGGTTCCGCGGTCGATATCCTTTTGCAGCCGCCCGCGTAAAGCTTCGGGCCTACAAACTAAAGAAAAAGAGTAGACTTCGACCAAATCCGTTGGGAGAAAGGATTTGATGGTATCAATAATCTCCTGCTGATGCATGACCCAGCAGAAGACAATAGTATCAATATCCGCACAGTGTATAAAATTAAGCAGGCAATGGCGGATATTGTCAAGAACCATCGATTTCGTTGCCTCAGTTACAGTAAAAGGGTGCATATCCCATAGGTTGTCCGCATCCAGGAAGACACAACGGGGTAGTTGCTGTTTTATGATTCCGCAGACCGTGCTTTTACCTACCCCCATAGCGCCGCCTACAAGGATTATTTTTTTCATGGATTCCAGCCCTGCTTTCATAGAAAGGCAACAGCTCTTTCGTTTGTTGGTTAAATTGCCATCCCTTCCCGCAGCAGCATCCCTTCAATGGTTTTCGGGATCTTACGTACAAAGATTTCAATCTGCTCGGGAGTTGTATAAATGTAGTGTAGTTCCTCTGGTGCATGGCTTTTGTAAAATGCGCGAATATAGTGCATCTGCGCAGCTATTTCTCCGTTTTTGTAAAAGGAGGGGTAGTCCTTGTTAAAATCCGCGGCGGCGCAGAAACGGTCAAAGGAGGGACTGTGATGGTATCTGAAATAGGCAAAATCCAGATTATACCATTCCCGTTTGACAAGCTGAACCAGTTGTGGGTTCGCCTGAAAAGTGCCGTGATTTTCTTCAATGGCATCACAAATCTGGGTGCCGAACAGACAGTCGGTGATCAGGTGCATGCAATATCCCAAAAAGAAAGCCTGCTTCTGTCTGTCCTTTTCCGCCAAAACACCATGGCGCAAAAAATATTGCCAGTCACAGTCGGTTTTATTGCCGGCATAGGCGTGGTGGGTCACTTCGGTTGGCGGGTCGTAGCCGCCTTCGGTTGGTTTTCCGCAATCCGGCGCAATGTTGCCAATCACAAAAGAGTCCTTTTCGTTCTCCGAGAAGCGAGGTAGAAACGCATCCGCTATGCGAAAATGGATAGCCCAGGAAGCCATTGACATCCTCTCCCTTCCGTCTTATTCCCTATCCGTCAATTCAATTAACACCAGTCGGTTGTCAAAGCCGCCGCGCTCCTCCCGCTTTTGTGCCTTGATTTGCAGCAGCGCGTCCCAGCTGACATTCTGCTGCTCGGAAAGTGCCTGCACGACCTCCAAAATATCCGCCAGCTCTTCCACTTCGCCGCTTTCCATAAATTCGGCGGCTTCCTCTTTGAGCTTCATGCGCAGTGCTTTGGCATAGGCTTCCTCGGAAAGGGCTTTTACCGTCGCATTTTTGCCGTTTTCTGCGCAGATCTGCGGTATGTTGTCCCGCACCAGCTTCGGCATAAAGCCGTTTTGGCGCGGGGCTTCCGCTGCTTCTTCCAAAACCGCTTTGGCATAAGCCAAAATGGAGTCATTTTCCCGTTGTTCGGGATGCCGCAGCAGATTAAAGTAGCAGGCGGGAATTTCGCCGGTTTTTAGATTTTTTTCAATGCAGGGAGAGCATCCCCCATCATGATTTGCGGGATGCAGCTTGCAGCTTCGATGTGTGCAGGTACAGAAGGGGAGATGGTTTGTCATAGTTAGTCACCCTTTTATTCTTCCTTCCCCAGTTCGCGCAGAACCGCTTTTGCGATTCGATCGGCAAGGGCGGTTTTTTCGCTGTTTTCACTGTGGTCAGAATAGCGAACCATCCCCGGATGCTTGCCTTCCACATGGAAATTTTCCCGCAGCGCCACCAGCTTGTCCAGTTGATCGGCGGGAATTTCTTCCTTTTTTCCGATCAATCGGGTCAGAAGTGTGATTTTAGCATAATATTCCAGGGATTCCATATTAAAATAGGCTTTGATCAGAGAATTGCCGACGGTCAGCGCACCGTGGTTTTTTAAGAGAAACGCATCGTTGGACTGGAGGTAGGGCGCCAGCGAATCCGGGATCTCCATGGTGGACGGCGTGCCATAATCGCAGATGGGAATCGGCCCCAAAAACAGGATCGCTTCCGGTAAAATATAATCGTCCAACGGAATATTAGCAACGGCAAAGGCAGTCGCAATGGGCGGATGGGCGTGTACAACGCTCTTGACATCCGGGCGTTCCCGATAGACGCGTAAATGCATTTTGATTTCCGAGGACGGATTCAAGTCACCTTCCAGTTTGTTGCCCTCTCCGTCCACCTTGATAATCATATCCGGGGTCATAAAACCCTTGGATACGCCGGTAGGCGTGCAATAGAATTCATTCTCACCTGCCTTGACGGAAATATTTCCGTCGTTGGCGGCGACAAAGTGGTTCATATAGATTCTTCTGCCAATGTCGCAGATGCTTTCTTTTAATTGCCGGATTTCCTGTTGGTCCATAATTTCGGCTCCTTTCCATAGATTAACCGTAGTGTAGCATATTTTTTTCTCTCTGTCCAGAAGGCGGTGAAAGATGTGAAAAAACTTTTTTTGCGTCCGGATGGTACCTTTCGTATCTTACAGGTGAGCGACGCGCAGGATATGCATTTTGTAAGAAAAACCATGCTGACCATGCTGGATGCGGCATATGAAGCCTTAGAGCCGGACCTTGTCGTGTTTACCGGTGATAATATCCTGGGCAACCATCTCTGCGACCGTCGCTTTGGCAGCCGCACAGCGGATTTGTCCATCACCGAAGAAACCCGCCGGATGAAAAAAGCGCTGGATTATATTTTATCCCAGCCGCAATCCCGTTCCATTCCCTTTTCGATGGTATTCGGCAACCACGATGACCGCAACCGGCTGGGAAAGCCGCTGCAGTTTTCGCTATGGGAAAGTTATTCCTGTTTTCAGCCTGGAGAGGGACCGCTTGATTGCCGGGAATTGCCGGTTTACGCCCCGGACTCCGGGAAAAGAGCCCTGACGCTTTGGCTTATGGACACGGCGCGGTATGACCGCCGGACCGATGCGTGCGAGGAAACGGTTTTGCCGGAAACGGTTCGCCATTTTGAGCGGCGCAATCGCGAGCTGGTTTGTCAAAACGCAGAGCAGCCGGCGCTGGTCTTTGCCCATATTCCTCTTCCGGGCATCTGCCGGCTGTTTCTGGAAAATATAAAAGGCGTACCTTATAACGGTAAATATTATCAGCTTGACCCGACAAAGGCGTCGGGGACCTGTCATACCTATCCTGCCGTTGTTTCCGACGACAGCGGCTTGTCCGAAGTATTACAGCGGACAAAAAATGTACAGGCGGTAATCTCCGGGCATGATCATACCAACTGTTTTGTCGGGAAGACCGGACATTTGCAATGGATTCAGACATCCTGCGCGTCTTTCCGCTGCTACGGCAGCCCCGATCTCCGGGGCGTCCGGCTTTTGGAATGGGACAACCAAAAAAAGATGCTGACAGGAACCAATTTTTATTCCTATGAAGCGCTTTGTGGTCATGGCTTGCCGCAGACCCTCCGATATTTTTGGGATGCGGACGAATATGAAAAAATGAAGGCAACCCTGTTGACCGCCGGAGCCATCACAGCAGCAAGCGCCTTCGCCGCTTTGATCGGAAAACATGGTGTTCATCGTCGTGGTTGGGACTGAAGAAATGATGTCTGTATTTCAATGAGCATTAAAACCAAAAAATAAAATAAGACCATAAAAATAATTGACAATTATGTTATGATATGGTATCCTTCTGATATGAGGATTCTTTCCGTAAATCAGGAGGGTAACTTATATGAGAAAGATTAGAAAATCATTGGCTGTTATTTTAGCGGTTCTCATGTTGCTGACCGGTTTTCCTTTGACTCCGGTTGCTTTATCAGAAAATGAGCCGGACTCCTTTGTTCAGGAGGATGCGCTCCCGCTGGATCATGAAGTTGACACAGAAGCCGAGGAGATGGCGAAGTATCTTTTGGA
>CASFQZ010000107.1 GCA_949296825.1 uncultured Eubacteriales bacterium | reverse complement strand
GGCGCGACCGGGCTGCCGATCTCCAATGTGATTGCTTTTGATTTGTCCGGCGGATGCCGGCTGGTGGTTCGCCCTTCCGGCACCGAGCCGAAAATCAAAATCTATCTGACCGCCCGGGGCAAAGATGAAACCGAGGCGAAGAATCTGACCGCCGCAATGACCGCCGATATCAAAAAAATCTTACAGATCAAGGACTGAGCCATAGATGAAACAGAAAACCATGAAAGTCATCTGCATCATTCTCGCCGTGCTGATGGCGTCGGGCACCTTTGCCGGCGTACTGACGATCTTTCTGCAATAACCGATTTTCCTTCGGCGGCGGACGAAAAGCCCGCCGCCTTTTTTTGACAGTTCAGAAACGGAGGTATTTTATGAAAATCGAAGAAGTGACCCGGGAGGATCTTTGGCTGATCGAAAAAGCCATGGAAGCCCTGCGCCCGGTGGCGGAGGGTTGGTACCATACCGTCGGCGCCGCCCTTCGCTGCAAAAACGGCGCTGTCTTTACCGGCGTCAACTGTGATGGGATTCATGGCTCCTGCGCTGAATTTATTGCCGTCGGTGCGGCGGTTACCGCCGGCAACCGTGATTTTGACACCATTGTTGCGGTGGACCTTTCGCCCTCCGCGCCCCACGGCGTGGTCAGCCCCTGCGGCAACTGCCGGCAGATGATGTTTGAATATTGCCCGGATATGCGCGTGATTGTCAACGACGAAAACGGCAGGCTGATTAAGGTTCCGGCACGGGACCTGCTGCCCTTTGCTTATGTCAATCCGGAATTTCGGGAAAGCGCGGCAGCCGGTGATTCATAAGTGAAGACCGGCGGGCTGGCTCAAGCTGCCTGCCATTTCCTCAATAACCGTTCGATGGTCGTCGTTAAGAAAAGAAAAAACACGGGAAAGCCGATGTACTTTCCCGTGTTTTTCTTTACGCTTTTCTCAATGCAGGGCGTTGGCGCTGTTTTCCAAATCCGTCACCAAACGCGCAAACTCCTCCGGTGTTTTATTCGGGGTAGCCCCGGTGGAGGGTAAGACTTTGGATAAGATATAATTTTGCACATTCGCGGGAAGGAAAAAAATCTCCGCGCATTCCGCGACCTGACGAACACATTCATAAGCCGCATTTACCTCGTCATCGCAAAGCTGTAAGATTTCTTCCGGGAACACGGACTGAATGTTCGTATAATCCGCCTGCACCAACTCCGCCTGTTCGATCAGTTGTTGGTAACTTTCGCTATCAGAATCAAAAGAGAACTCGCCCCCGCCGGAGCCAACAAAAGAAGCCAGCCGCATCGTCTCGTCGGAGAGATACTCGCCCAGGGCCTCCGTCGCCGCTGTTATGTGTGCCTGAAAATCGTCGGTGATCAGGTTAAACAAAATATTGTGGATCGAGGAGACAGCCACCTCATTCTCGGGCGCTTTGACAAAATGTGCTACCGCCTGCTGGTAATCTTCGGCTATATTATATTGCTTCCCCAACTCCACATGACAAGCTGCGATCATCTCGGCGCTGTCCTTGTAATCACCCAAGGCTTCAAAGGCAGATATCGCCGCGTCATATTCCTGATTCTCATATAAGCTCATCGCTGTCCGGTAATCATTGCCCTCGCAGCCGGTAAAGCTGAGCAAAACCAGACAGAGCGCCAATAGAAAACAGCCTTTTTTTAACATAATATGCTTCTGCTCCTTCCTCAAAAAAACTTAATCAATCATGGTATATAATGCTTCCATGCCATGATCCGGATGATAGGACCAGCTGACCTCATATTTGTCGGTTGTGGCGCTTTGCATACCGTTGATAGCGGAGGTGCTAACCATTTTCTGCCAAAGCGAAGAGGGGAAGCCGAGATCTTCATTGATTTCCTGAATTGCGTAATATGCTGCCTGATCCATATAATCATCGATATCCAGCGGATTGGTATCAATTTCCATCCATGAGCCGTCCTCGGCGATTTCGCACCAGTCGTTGAGCGCGATATTGCCGTACATTTTATTAAAATCCCGACCGCCGCCGGAGGCGACAGAGACAATCACAATAATAATAACGGCAATCAGGCAAACCGAAAGCACCGAAACACCCGCAATGATCGCAGCCGTTATTTTTTTCTTTTTCTTGCGGGCTTTTTGTTGGGCAGCCCCGGGGTCATAGACCGGCACCGGCTGGGGCGCGGTCATGTTTTTTTGTCCGCATTTCGGGCAGAAGATCTGCCCCGGCGAAAGCACTTCGCCGCAAGAGGCACAAATCGGCTGCGGACGGGGCGCACCGCATTTATCACAGAACTGCTGCCCATCCTGCAAAGGTGCGCCGCAATTGGCGCAAAGGGTAACCGGCACGGAACGGGGCGCACCACACTTATCGCAGAACTGTTGTCCCTCCTTGAGTGGCGCACCGCAATTGGCGCAAAGGGTCTGCTGCGGCGCTTGCATGGCAGCATCTGGCTGGGGTTCTTGCGAAGCGGCTGGCTGCGCCACCTGTGGCTGGGGTTCTTGCGAGGCGGCCTGCTGCGGCGCCTGCGGCTGTTGCGAAGCCGGGTTCATCGGGCACCCTGGCGAAGCGCACCCGCCGTTTTTCTCCCAGCAGCTTCGATGATAACCCGCCGCGCAAACTGGGCAACGCATTGTCTCTTCCTGCGATAAAATATCCTGACCGCATAATATACATATATTACGATTCGATTCCATACCCACTCAACCCCTCTTTTAATATGTTCCTGTCCTGTCAGTGTAGTTTACGATGCTTGTATACTGCGTGTAAAAAAGACTGGTGCGCGCTTCATCCCGCTGATATTCCAAACGGAATGCGCTTCCGTCGTAGGTTAATTCCGTATAATCATCAATCCAAATACTTGACGGTACGGAAGATATATGATCAACCACAAAATCCTTTGTGATCACACTTCTGTCCAATTGCGATGAAAGCGAGGAATAATTGTTAAACTGCCAATAAGAAACTTCCCCAAACAGACAAAAGGTACCATCATCATTCACCGAGCAATAGACCGCAACACTTTGTCCGGGCGAGAGCGTTTCTGCCGACCATGTAAATCCGCTCATATACGATGAATAAGGAACATCTGACACCTCAATCTGATCGGAGGTCGCCTCCCAATGTCCACATACATTTAGTAGCTCCGGGTGCGCGTTTAAAAGCTCCAACCTGGATGCCACGCTGATACCGTTATAGGAAAGCTCCGGCGGCAGCTTTTCATAGGCCGCTTTTGCCTCGTTGAGTTTACCGTCCGCTAAGAGGACTTCTACCTCCACAAGATCACAGGCCGCCAAAAGGTCGGCAGCATCTTCATACCCTTGTGCAGCGCTCAAATAGGTTCTCGCCTTGTCCACATCCTGCCGATTCAAACGATTTTTACCCATTATATAATTACACTGGAGCACTTTTTCCGGGGCATCCCCTGTCTCTCCTGCATTCTGAAAAAAGGATAAGGCAGCCTCATAATCCCCGCGGGTAAAGGCATCCATACCGAAGCAGTAGTTGGATTTTGCCGGTCCCGTCTCATCGTTTAGAAAGCTATAGGCAGACCCGGCCTCGGCATAGCGCTGGGCGGCATACAGGGCATCGGCGTTGGCAAGGATTTTTTCCTGAGCCTCGGGACGATTGCCAGCTTTTTCATAATATTCGGCACCCTGAAGCAGGGCGCCCTCCTCGGTCAACCGGTCGCCGTAGGCAAGATAGACAGCAATCAAGCGCTCCTCGCTGTTCAGAAAGGTGCCCGCAGCGGTATATTCCTGAATGGCCGTATCATAATCTCCCGTATCAAAAGCTTTGCCTGCCGCCGTATAATGGGGCAGAAACGGGGCGACATATATCACGCAGACCATTATTCCTTCGATAAGAACAGCGACTGCCGCCGAAACGCCGCCGACGATTTTGCCGGTTTTCTTCATTTTGGCGCCCATTGCCTGTAGGCGCGCCTCCGCAGACTTTTTTTGCTCCTGCATATCCGAAAACTCGCCATAGGCGGAAAGCGCAGCGATCAGCTGCCGCAGCTTCCCGGCTTTTTTTGCCGTTTGTATTTGCGAAACCAGCGTTTTATAGCTCTCTAAACGAATGGTTTCCCGACTTCTGCCGCATTGGGGGCAAAAAGCCTGCTCCTCCTGCAGCGTCTGTCCGCATACGCAGACAAGGGGCGCCGCAGCGTTCGGCTCCTGCTCCGGCGGCGGAGAGGTCTGTGCCTCGCCCGCGGGTGAGGGCTGCACGCCCGACTCCGGCGCGGTCGTGCCGCCTTCCGGCGGTGTGACCGTTTGCGTTTGCTCCGGCTGCTCCGTCTGAAGCGCGGCGTTTTTCCTTTTCTGTTTCCACATAAAAGCACCCCTTTTGCATCTGGTTTTGATCCATGAAATTTATTTTATATTGAAATTTCATATCCCGTCGACAACGCAACGGTATGTTTTGAAATTATGTCAATAAAAATTGCTTTTTTGCTAATATACTGCCAAAAAAGACGACAAGCCGGCACTTTTTTCCTAACTTAGCTATAGTATAGACATTTTATATCTATTTGTCAATAGTAACTTTCCGTCTATGCTAAAGTAATGACGGTGAAACACAATGAACCTGACATTTGGAGAAAAAATCCGTATGCTCCGGGAGGAGAAGGACCTGAACCAAACGGAACTGGG
>CASFQZ010000106.1 GCA_949296825.1 uncultured Eubacteriales bacterium | reverse complement strand
CAAAACCATGCCCTGCGTAATAAAATAAAGCTATATCATAATTAGGTAGCTGTGCTTCAAAATCATCTACTGCTGTATGCATAGCATCACGATCAAGATTATTATATGATTTGACATCAAAGTTCAATGTGCGTAATTTTTTTGCAATAGCATTACGGCCATTCACAGCACATTTCAATTTATTAAGACACGAATATTGCTAATCATCATTTCCGATGCAAAGTGCAATTTGTCTGCGCATTAATATGCCACCTCTACAAAATCATATCATACTTTTACTTTTTCTTCAACATGGAATAAATAAGTTTTGAGGGTTCAAATCCCTCAGTCTAAAACGCAAATGCATCTTTTTCATAGCTGCTTCACAAAAAAAATCAGGTATCGCCTTTGCGATATCTGATTTTTTCATTAGAGAGAGGAAAAACTTGAACCCGAACGGGGTGTTTGAGCCAATAGTGTTTCGTCAGGAACGCTGTCAAGTCCTTCTGCGAATGCAGAAACAGCGCCGCCGCAATCCAGTGGCGCTGTTTTTCGCAATGACAGATTGATAGCTCCCTATAGCAAATTACTCTCCGTCCCAAGCACTTCTTTTACATACTTTTTGTAAAAATCATAGATGATTCCAACGGAAGCTGGATTACCTCATGGGAATTGAGGTGATGAAGAAGATTTTGCACCCATTTAGCGCCCAAGAAATAGCCAGTGTCCCCGTGTTCCTTATAACTCACCCAATCGCCGAAATAGCGCTGGTTTTTCTGGGACATGGACGGAAGGTCTCGGTCGAAATCCCAAAGAATCACTTTATGATTCTCTTGACACCACAATCTCCAGCCGTCTTTATCTTGCTGATAAAACTCCCTGTTGCCCACCAGCGTCTGTTCAAAACACATGGCGACCCCCTCAGACTTTTCAAATATTCTAACAAAATAAAGAAGAAATCAAGTTTTTTGCCTGTACCAAAGGATCCCGGCTTCCAGACACACATGATGATTTTGCGCATTTTTTTGATTCCTTATTTATTTCCACTCATTCAAATGCAAAAGCATCCATAATTTCCACAAAAAAAGACATCTAAAAAAAATGCAATTTTTTCGATAAATATAGTTAAAATTTTGCCGGTATGTGATAGAATAGAATAAAACATGAAAAGGGTGATGCATGGCAATGAAAGTCAACAAAGATGTCATTAAAAAGCTTGGCACTGAAATCAAAACCCACTGGAAAACACCGGCGCCGGGGAAGTATGTTCCCTATCGCGAATACCTGGACATTGTTTTTGGCGTCGGCAGCAACTATGCTGGCTCTAAAACACTGGAATATTTGGTTTTTGCTTCCAGCTGCTATCTGATGATGTATCATTACCAGCTCCCTTATCTGACTTATTCGGTCATCAACATCATCAATATGCCGCTGAACTATATCTGGACGCTGATTTGGTGGTTTGTCTGTGACAATCTTGGCTTCCTTCCAAAGCGAACCGAGCGAAAGCTTTATGTTCTTTATTTTGCGCTGATTGGCATTGGTCTATTTATGATATTTGGCGATTTTTCTGCCATATTGGACCCGACCAATCGCTTCGTCGCCTACTTAAATTCTCTGGAAGGCATCAGCTGCGCATCAGCGATTAAAATTTTAGGGACCAGCATTCTTTACAACGGTTGGGTCGGCGCACGCAACATTTTCTGGCGCAAAAAATTAATCCCAAAATTCGGCAGATACAAATACAGCCTGTACTGCGACTACGCACCGAAAGTTATTATGGTTTTCGTGCTTGGCTGGGCGCCGTTCTACAATATCGGCGACGTTACGCAGCGCGTCTGGGTCGCAAATCTTCTTTTTGCTATTTATAATGTTTTTGGCTTTGCCAACAACCTGGAGACCTGCACCCAGAGCATCAGTCCCAATCTTCGGGAACGGATTCTTGTTCGCTCTTATCCCATCAAGCTCTCTCATATTTTCCAGTCGATTCTTGCGATTATTCTGCCGGTTTTTATCGGCATGTGCAAAGACGACTGGGCGGATATTGCCGTATTCAAATATATTATTCCGATCACATTCTTTGTCTTTGCTACGCTAACCCTTGTTTTTGCCGGGCGAATAAAAGAACGAATCCCGCAGCCGCCGCTGGATAAGAAAGTAGAGATCCATTTCTGGGATGGTATGTTTGGCGTTATGCAAAACAAATATAAATGGATTCACACCATTGTTAATCTATTGGATTCCCTGGGCAACGGTATGCTGGTCTTTACGACAGTTTTATATCTGTACACCTTCCGCTTGAGTGGTCTGACTTACAGTTTGATTGTTGCACTGGTTTCCTTTGCCGGGACGCCGCCGGATCTGTTCTCGCCGTGGTTCATCAAGCGATTCTCATATAAACAGATTTGGATTTTCTATCAACTGTCCCGCGCCGTCGGCTACAGTATTATCGCCTGCTGTTATATCTTCCTTGGAGACCATTTGGTCCTGTGCGGAACTTTAAGCGTCATCATGCTTTTCTTAATGGAGATGTGCAAGACCGTACCAACCACCGTCGGACACGATATGAATGTTCGCTTAGCTGACTATCAGATGTATCTTTCCGGCGAACGACTTGAAAGCTTTTCAACGGTTTTCTCCTGGTTTACCGGTCCAATCACTTCCTTTGTCAGCCTGATTATTCCCGTACTTTTGCTGCGATTCGGCTTTAACAGCAACTGGGATGTTTTGTATATCGATTCAACCAGAATCAAAATCATTGCCATTCCTCTGATTATCGACATCATCGGCTATCTTTTGATGACTATTCCATTTTTGTTCTGGGATTATGATGATGAAAAGCAAAATAAAGTAATGGAAGTTTTGAAGAGAAGAGAAGAGGTTACCTCAAAATCTTCCGACAACGCACCACCGCCTTCTCCCGAAGAGGCAGAAGCAAATAAGGAGGTCGTCGTCTCATGAAAAAAGACAAAAAGACAAAAAAAGAAAAACAACTTTCTGAGCAAACAGCTCCCCCTGAGATACAGCATCAAGAAGAGACTCAGCAGCCGGTTTATACACAAAACATACCAGACGATGAAATCTGGACGTTCCAAGTGGAGGGTCTGCCGAAGCCTCACATCGGGGAATCGCACAAGCATGAACAGTGGAAAAAAGCAATTGTCATTGTCGTTCTTATTATAGCCATTAGTTTGAGTATGTACTTCAGTATTCGGACGGTGCATAACGACGAATATCAGTTCGATATCTCTGACAACGGTGAATATGCCCTGGTGCGCTATGCCAATCCGGGAGAGACAACCGAGCTGACCATTGATTGCGCAGAAGGCGATCCCTCAAAACCGATCACGGAAATCCGCGAATTCGCTCTGAACTGTGATGAAAAAATCATTACTGTAAACATCGGCAAGGACGTTCGCGAAATCGACAGCAAATCCTTCTACAGTTGCTGGGCGCTGCAAAATATCTTTGTAGACGATGCCAATCCATATTACTGCGATGTAGATGGCGTTTTATACACCAAAGACATGACCCGCATCGTGCTGTATCCAATCGATCACGATAAATATTTGCGTGAGAAAACCGGATTTGACAATCTTCTGGATGATAACGGCGAACCGATGGAAGAGCTTTGGGGGACCACAGAACGTTACGACGAGACGTTCCTTGCGGAATATAACCAACAAGTCCGCACCTATGTGCTTCCGTCTACCGTTGAAATCATCGGCGAGCTGGCATTCGCCTACGCGAATCTAACCGATATTTATATTCCGGAAGGCGTCAACACCATTGAATCGATGGCTGTTTTCAAGGGGCAGCTGGCAAATCTTTATACATATAAAAATGATACGCCGGTTTCTGATACGACCCATGCGGCGGTTGACACCTTGGCAGAAATTTATCCCTCGCTGCCGGACGGATTGGAAACCATCGGCTCCGATGCCTTTTCCTATAACCGCGGTCTGACCTATGTCTATATCCCTTCAACAGTTACCAGCATTGGTCATCACGCATTCTGGGATACGGTGTATAAAGAAGACGGTGAGCTGCGCGGAGTCAGCGCCATTCATGTTCAGCAGGATGAAGACACCTTTAAGGATGTTGACACCGGCGACCAGTGGCGTCCTAAATACGACTATATGCTATTTACCAAATCTGTGGATATCGTCTATTCCTCTGTGAGAGAAGCATTATAACAAAAAAAGCAAAAGAGGTTAATACATATCACCTCTTTTGCTTTTTTGCGCTTCATATTAAAATTGCACATAAAGCATTTATATCTTTATTGAATTATGATGATATTTTTCAGGGCAATATGATTACTAAAAAAGATACGGTGCTCCCCGGAAATGGAACAAAACAAAGAATAGATATGACCTGCAAATAGGGCGTCTATTGTGCCGCAGTCTCTTTCGATAATATATATCGCCTTAAAACAGCAGTCTTCAGCTGTATCTCACGTACATTACCTAATCAACAATGTGAGACGCGCACGAAACGCCGCCAAAGCAATGCGCAGGGGATGCACAAAATCGCCGCAGACAGGGCCATGATGATCCACATATCAATCACGGTGTTCCACCCCGCATGATCCAATACAACACCACTGGTTAGCATAGAAATTCCGCACCCAAGATAAGTCACCGCATTCAACAGTCCGGTCATGGTTCCTGTTTTTCCGAACGCGGCAAAACGGAGTGGAATCAGTGTAATCAGAAGAATATTAACTGCAAACATGCTGTTTGTAATCAGCGCAAGACATATCACGGTCAAATAGATACTCACATCGCCAAAGA
This sequence comes from uncultured Eubacteriales bacterium, assembly GCA_949296825.1. Classification (GTDB taxonomy): domain Bacteria; phylum Bacillota; class Clostridia; order Oscillospirales; family Acutalibacteraceae; genus RGIG2774. Next base: position 15,203 of record CASFQZ010000106.1, on the reverse strand, counting down.
AAAGCAGGATGCACAATGCCGCAGCGGCGACACCAAAAAATAGCAGCGACGTAAACAGTTCATTTTTTAAAAAACGATTGATAAACTTGGCAATATACGCGCCGGTCACATTGACAATGGGCAAAATCATCGTCAAAAGCAGAGAAAAGTCGGTGCCAACGGAAAAACGTTCCCCGATAAAAACCGGCACCCAACCAGTGACACCATCCTTAAGGGCGCCATGGATCGCAGTCGGAAGACAGCAAACTACCAAAAATATCACAACAGAAAAAAGCAATTGCCGCTCAATTTTGCGATAAACTGTCGCGTTCTCAGCTTTTGCATAGCGAAAAACCGGCAAATTTTTTGTTACTCTGCCATATCCGAAATAGAACAAAACACAAGCTGCCAGAACAATCAACCCGCAGCTGAGAAAAACCATTTTGTAACCAGAATATCGAATGGCAAAAAGGCTGACAAGATAAGACAAAAGCGTTCCCAGCGGAACCGTGGTCGAGAGATTCACGCCGAACCGGTTTTTCTGTTCCTCATCAAAATAGAGCGAGCCAATCCGCAGCAGGGGAGACCAAACCGTGGATTGAGCAAGCCCGTTCAGTCCCCATAAAAACATGGTTGCCGCAAAGTTCTCACAGAAGAAAAACAAAAGAATATTGCACAATGAGGAAATGAACAATCCTCCGGAAATCAATTTTTTCGGATCTAACTTGTCACTGATAAATCCACTGAAAATCTGCCCCCCGCCATAGGTAATAAAAAGACAGGAGGAGATGGTCGCTGTTTGTGTGTTTGTAAAGACGCCATCGCGGAGTAGCTCCGGCATTGCTGCGGAAAAGTTCAGTCGACAAATATATGTTCCCGCATAAGCGATCCAACAAATCATAAATAAAAAAGAAAGCCGTCTATCCTTTTTCATATGCATCACCATCGCATATCATAGCAGAGCTGCAAAAAGGACGCAAGGGCTTTTTCCGACACAATCGAACAAAAAAACGGCAGCATGACCTGCCGTTTTTTATATGAATTTGCTCGTTTCGTCGGGATATTATCCTTCCAGCAAGCCGCGTTTTTGCAGATATGCAAGAATCACATCCGCGCAGCCTTCATAGGAGAGGGTAGAGGTGTTCAGACAAAGATCATAATTTTTCATATCATTACGCTTATTGCCCGTAAAATATTCGTAATGATCGTCACGCTTCTTGTCGACTTTTTCAATGCGATTTTCCGCGTCACGCAGGGAAATGGAAAGCCGCTGTGCTTCCCTGGGAATACAATCTTCCCGTGATGCGTAAATAAACACCCGCACCAAAGGAACCTCGTCTTTTAACACGAAATCAGCACATCTTCCGATAACAATATACGACTCCTTTTGCGCTAACTCCCGCAGAACCTTCGCCTGATAATTGAATAGATTTTCCTGTGACGTGAAATCATTGCTGGATGGCGGGATCAGCTTACCGCGATAAATATATTTAGAAAAGCGGAACAGCGGATTGCTCTTTTTCAGCTCTTCGTCCGTCCGGGCAAACAACTCCAGACTGATACCGCTGTCTTCCGATGCGAGCTGCAAAATATCCTGCTCGTAAAGATGAATCCCGAGCTTTTTCTCCAACGCTTCGCCAACAAAACTGCCGCCGCTGCCGCAGGTGCGCGCAATCGTAACAACAAATCTTTTCATAAAGACACCTCCTGTATCGCATACCTTTCATTTATATTATACCATTTCTTTCAACTTTTTCAATCTGTTTTTAGATTTTTTATACGACTGCATCAAAAGTCTTTCTTTCAATGTACCGTAATTATTCAAAAGGGCACAACGTATCCGCAGCTTGCATATAGTGAAAGGAAGGGGGGGCTTTTTGTGTTGCCGCACCAAAGACGCTCCATCACAGAAAAAAAACGAAAACTGCCCGGAAAAGCCCTGATTGCTATCTTACTGCTTGGGCTTATTTTTGCTGCACTGGCGATGAATTCAACCCTAAAGCCGCTAATTAAAACCTTGGCAATTGGCAGAGCGGAATCTATCGCCACCATCGCAATCAATGACGCAGTCACAAAAGTATTGGAAACGAAGCAGATTGAATATTCTGATCTGGTTGATATCAGCTATAACGCGGATGGTCTTGTTACTTCCATCAAGGTCAACAGTGTGGAAGCGAATAAATTAAAGGCTGACCTGAGCAACGCCATTGCAGATAGCCTCTATCATATGGATCGAAAGCAAATCACCATCCCTCTCGGAACCATGACTGGCATTGATTTTTTAGCAGGGCGCGGCCCCAAAGTCAAATTATATATCAATCTCACAGGCAGCGCATCAACTGATCTTGTTTCTGAGTTTTCTACAGCGGGGATCAACCAAGTATGCCATCAGATTGATCTGCGCGTTGACACCAACTTATATATTATCATGGCAGGACAAAACACCTCCACGCAAATCACCAGCGATATCGTAATTGCGGAAACAGTAATTGTCGGTTCAATTCCAGAAATTTATGCCGGGGCAAACGACGAACTCTGGCCCAATCTGGTTGAATAATCTCCGTCTTGCGCATCAGACGGCAAGCGTGTATAATGGAAGATAATGTATGCTTCCTCCGCCGCGGTCATATAGTATAGCAAAAACCATTACCGCCTCGGAGTGATTCAAATGAAGCGCGCTCTTCCTTTTTTCACCCTTCTTTTTGTGCTGTGTTTTTTCTGTCTTGCAGTTTTGCATCTTGGATTTGAACCCCTTTTGCCTGTCTCTGCTACGCCGGCAGCCCACCCCCTTACCATTATCATCGATCCGGGACATGGTGGCTTTGACGGCGGCACGACCTCTGTTTCTGGCGTTGCAGAAAAAGAATACAATCTGGCAATCGCGTTGAAAATTGCAGATTTTCTGCGCGCAAACGGCTATTCTGTCATCATGACACGCACCACCGACACCGCAACCAATGATCCTGATTTACAAACCATCCGGCAAAAAAAGTCATCCGATCTTCACAATCGCCTGGCAATGATGGATTCCTATGAAAACTGCCTTTTTATCTCTGTCCACCAGAACTATTTTGAAGACGCCTCCTGCCAGGGCGCCCAGGTATTTTATTCGCCAAACCTTGTACAAAGCAAACTGCTGGCGGAATTGATACAAAAATCCATTGTTGCCTTAGTGGAGCCGGATAATACACGCGCCGTAAAAAAATCTGATAGCTCTATTTTTCTTCTTTATCAGGCACAGATCCCGGCGGTGATGGTCGAATGTGGCTTTTTGTCCAATCCAATGAACGCTAAAAAATTGGCTGATCAAGCATTTCAGCAAAAAATCGCCTTCGCGATTTGCGAGGGAATAGAACAATATCTGATTTCGGAGGAACACAATGGCACCGAAAAGTAAAACGGTTTACGTGTGCAGCAATTGCGGCTATGAATCCGCAAAGTGGTACGGGCAATGCCCCTCATGCTTTGAGTGGAACACCTTGCTGGAAGAGCTGCGTGCGCCGATGAGCGGCAAAACCACTTCCACCGCAAAAAGCATGGCAAAAGCCATGAGCTTAAAAGAAATTGATCACATCACGGAGCATCGCTACGCAACCGGCATCGGCGAATTGGATCTTGTCCTTGGAGGAGGGCTGGTAAAAGGCTCTGTCGTGCTGCTTAGCGGCGATCCGGGCATCGGGAAATCAACTATTTTATTGCAAATTTGCCAGACGCTTGGCAGAAGATTAAGAGTACTGTATATATCCGGCGAAGAATCTGCGCATCAAATCAAGCTGCGGGCGGACAGGCTTGGTGTTACCACGGATAATCTGACGGTTCTCTGCGAAACTGACACACAGATTCTATGCGAACACATCCGATCTGCGAAACCGGACGCAGTAATTGTGGATTCCATCCAAACGATGAACATACAGGAATTGACCTCCTCCCCGGGCAGCGTGACGCAAGTGCGAGAATCAACCAACCTATTTGTACGAACAGCCAAAAGTCTGGATATTCCGATTATTATCGTTGGCCATGTCAATAAAGACGGCAATATTGCCGGACCGAAGGTGCTGGAACATATTGTAGATACGGTACTTTATTTTGAAGGTGAACGCAACCTCAGCTATCGCATTTTGCGAACGGAAAAAAATCGTTTCGGTTCAACCAATGAAATCGGCGTTTTTGAAATGACGGATCATGGACTTAAAGAAGTAAAAAACCCGTCGCAGATGATGATCGCCGGCAGACCCAAAAACACCTCCGGCACCTGCATTGCCTGCGTCATGGAAGGATCCAGACCGATACTTGCGGAGGTACAGGGGCTGGTCACACCGACGGGATTCGGCAATCCGCGCCGCATGACCACCGGTTTTGATTTTGCCAGGCTTGCTATGCTCCTGGCGGTGCTTGAAAAGCGCTGCGGCTACTTTTTCGGAACAATGGATTGTTATGTCAATGTTGTCGGCGGCATGAAGCTGGACGAGCCTGCGTCCGATCTGACCGTCGCCATGGCGCTAATCTCCTCACTAAAAGACAAGGTAGTCAAAGACGACGTCATAGCGTTCGGAGAAATCGGTCTGGCAGGCGAGGTGCGTGGCGTCAACGCCTGCGACCAGCGCGTCAAAGAAGCAATCCGTCTCGGTTTTCACACCTGCGTGCTCCCAATCCATAACGCGCGCACACTTTCTGACGACTTAAAAAAAGAAATTCAAATCGTCGGCGTCCGCACCATTCGAAAAGCCTTTGAAGCGGTCACCGACGAAACATAAAAAAGATTTGCATTTTTTTCTGAAACCCGTTACAATAGAAGCAGAAATAACTGCGAACATGCAGGGAGGTCTGTGTATGAAAAAATCCAATCCTGCCGGGACGCTCGGTGCAACTGCCGTTCTTTTGATTCTTGCCGCAGCCATCCGGCATGTGATGAAAAAATATGGAAAATACCGATTCTAAAAAGAGGGACCTGTTTTTTCGGCAGGTCCTTCTTTTTTGGTTAGTATTCGGTTTTTTCGCTGATTTTTTTGCTGATCGCATAACTGACGAAAAAGAGCAATGCGCAGCCGGCAAGAGCTCCCAGTGCAATCCAAATGGAGGCGAGAGGATTGCCGCCGCTGAAAGCCATCAGAGATGAACCGGAAAAACTTGTTATTCCTATCAAAGAGCCGAGCCCGATGACAGTAATAATCGTACAGACATAACGAGCTTTCAGAACACCAAAACGGACAATGATCGGTATATTGATAAAGCAAAGACTCAAAGTAAACGCAAGCATTACAATACTTAGCGCAACAGTAGAAAGGGTAAAAGCACTATGATGAATCCATGTCTTCAGTACTTCACAGAAAAGAGAAATTAGAAAATATCCGGCTGCGCCGATAAAAGAAATCAAATACTTTCCGCCCAACAAATCGCGAATCGTCAAAGGCATGGTCAGCGCATATGCATTCCATTTGCAGGATTCATCCAAACTCATTAGAAGCAGTGGCCACGATGCAACCAACATCATGCCGTAATACTCAAACGCCGATAATGTTCCGAATAAACCGACCAAACAAAACAAAAGAGGCATAAAGAGCGTCTGCATTTTATATTTCCATATATATTGAAAATCTTTATAAAGAAGTGCTTTCATTATGAATCCTCACTTTTAGACAAATATATGATAATATCTTCCAGGCTGCACGGATGCAATGAAAGATCCTCCGGCGCACAGGTTCTGTCAATCAATGCCTCAACAGAATATTTATGTCTGCGCACGCTCACCACCGCCGACTTTGGCAAGGCGCCAACCTCTTCTTCACTGCCGCTGAACATGGCATATCGACGCATGATCTCATCCTTTTCATCCATGAATAACAGCTTTCCGTGATGCAGAAATGCGATATAATCGCAAAGCTTTTCCAGATCCGTCACAATGTGGGAAGAAATCAAGATGGAATGATTTTCTTCCCGTGTAAATTCATTCAGAATACCGATGATTTCATCACGGATGAAGGGGTCCAATCCGGATGTCGCTTCATCTAAAATCAAAAGCTCCGCATGGTGAGAAAGGGCAGCGGCAATAGACAGCTTCATCTTCATACCCTTAGATAATTTAGAAAAAACTTCATTTTCCGGCAAATCAAATTTTTTAATATAGCCAGCCCAGCTATCAGCATCCCATTGATTCTGATATGCCAATTGCAGCATGCGGGCGATTTTAGATACTGTAAAATGAGCAGGGAAGCTGCCTTCATCAAAAACCACACCAATTCGGGCTTTTTCTCTGGCGCCAAGCGCTGCCGCTTCCTGTCCAAAGACATAAACCTTTCCGCTGTCCGGCTTGCGAAGCGCAAGAATAATTTTAATCAGCGTACTTTTGCCGGCGCCGTTTTCTCCGACCAAACCGACGATACTGCCTTGCGGCACGGAAAAACAAATTCTCTCCAGCGCAAACCTGCCGTAATTTTTATTAACATCAATCAATTCAATGGCATTCGTCATAGGGAGCCTCCCAAATTTCTTCCAATAAAATTTTTAATTGCGGCGCATCATATCCGGCTTTTTTCGCGAGAGATACTGCTTCTGTCAAGTGTTCGGCAATGCTCTTTTGCAGTCGCTTCTGAAGAGTCTCTCGATTGCCTGCCGCAACGAAACAGCCCTTACCCGGAATAGTTTCAATGAATCCATCCTTTTCAAGCTCTTCATAAGCACGACGAGTCGTGATAACACTGACCTGAAGATCCTTCGCCAGATTACGAATAGACGGCAAACTGTCCTGCTGTACCAATTCACCGCATAAAATCGCTTTTTTGATTTGTCCAGCAATCTGTTCATAAATCGGCTGACGGTCGGAAGCCAGAATCACTATCTTCAAATCATCACCTCCGCGCTTCTACCGTATATATACAGTATATACAGTTATCGTATATCTGTCAAGCCCTTCGTCATATTTTCTATAGAAAATCCATAGGATAGAACAAGCTTTGAAAGGAAATTAGATATGCTGAAACGAAAAACGCTCGGACGACACTTCTATATGCCAGATAAAAGCAATATTTTTTTACCGGCGATGCTCATATCGTGCTATTTACTGGGAATCCTTTTTGCCTCCTTATTTTACGCAAAAAAATGGCTGCTGCCAGATGCTTTTTTTGCATCAGCAGCAGGCGAAATGAAAAACTTTTTTTCTCTTGGAATTACATCGCAACTCTTTCAAATAACCGCAGCAGCATGGGGATTTCTGTTGGTTTTGGCTCTGTCCGGCGTCGGAGCCGGCGGCGTCATAACTATCCCGATTTTATTCCTTGTATATGGGGCGCTCAGCGGCACGATCATCACTTTTTTATTTACGGAGGGGAGGGAAGTGCTGCTTTCAAGCATCGTCTTTTTACCGGCACTTGCTTTGTTTGGCGCCGCATTCTATTTTTGCGGGAAACAAGCTTTTTTTATATCGATGGATATATTTTTACTTTTTCAACAAAAAGCATCAGCAGGGAAGTATGATCTCCCAAAATACGCCATGTCGATTCTTCTGACAGCTATTGGCAGTTTGATTCTTGCCGCTGCAACATCAATCTGGATTGCTTTTGCTCGTCTCTTTGCCTGAATCGCTGCTTTTTTGATTGGGACGAACCGAACCCAACGGATTATTATCCGTAGCATATTGCATTTGTTCATTGACAACGTGAGTGTAGATTTCTGTGGTATTCAGATTCTCATGACCAAGAATTTCTTTCAGCACCCGAATATCAGTGTGTCCGTACTGATACATCAGCGTCGCAGCCGTATGCCGTAATTTATGTGTTGAAAACCCTTTTCCGGCGAGCCCGCTTTTATTTAGAAATTCTTCTACAATGTATTGCACCGCTCGGTTGGAAATACGCGTCAAGCGATTGCTTAAAAACAATGCATCCTTATCTTTAACGCCATCCACCGGTCGCTGCTGCATATAAACATGCAATGCGGTAAGACAAGCATCATTCAGGTAAATCAGTCGCTGTTTATTGCCTTTGCCGGTTACAACCATGGTATTATCCTGAATATCTGAGCAGTTCAGCCCGACAAGTTCAGACAGACGCAATCCACAATTCAAAAACAAAACCAAAATACAATAATCCCGTGCACGATATTTTCCGGAAACAGAAGATAATAATGCTTTGCTTTGTTCTAATGTGAGATATTTTGGAAGACTTTTTCTTTGCTTTGGGCTTTCAAGAAGCTGCATCACATTGTCATGAGTCAATTGATTGGAGATAAATAAGTATTTATAAAAGGAGCGAATCGCAGAAACTATTCGTGCGCGGGCAGCCTCTTTGACCTGGCGTACATCTGCACAATAAGCCAAAAATGAATAAGCATCCTCCAGTGTCAATCGGTCATAAAAAGAGGCATCCAGCTTGGAAATGTCAACAGCATCCAGCTCATCATCACTAATTTTCATATTTTGGTTAGCCGCGATAAACCGCGTAAACATCCGCAAATTGATCATATATTCATAAACCGTTTTAGGCGATCGGTTTTTTACTACGCGTAGGTTTCGTAAAAAACTCGCCAAAACCACCGGCAAATCAGAATAATCTGTAGTCATCGCAATACCACCTAAGTTTTTAATAGACGTTTTCTACAGTCCAGAGACATAGGCACACGTCTTTTTATCAAAACAAAAGATATTAAGCCCTGCCCTAAATTGCACAAAATATCAATTTTGTGCAATTCTTTGTATTATTTTATCATACCCTCTTTTCGTTGTCAAGCAAAAAAACAAAGCGAACAGTTTATCTGCCCGCCTCGTTTGGTTGCCGTTTTTCGTTATTCCTTATCTGCCGCGTCATCCATGCGGCTTTCCACGTCGCTTTCAGCTCGGTCCAATCCGTCTTCAACATCCTCGCGCGCGTCATCCAAACCGCTTTCCACCCGATCAGCGCCTTCTTCCAAAGCGCCCTCTGTGGTCGTTTCGGGAATATTGGTTTTCTTTGGATCGGATGTGCTAACTGGTTCGGTTGTCGTTACCGTTGCCGGATCCTTCTCCTCTTGATTACACGCGGTAAATAAGATGGAGACGATACCGAGCAAAGCGCAAACCATTGCAATGATTTTTTGCGTCACAAAAAACCTTCCTTTCTTTACTTTGTTTATATTTTGCCCGTTCTCTCCCCTGTTATTCATTTATTTTGTCAATATTCCATTATCAGAATACGTGAGCAATAAAATTTCCACTTCTTCCAACGTTACCGGGTCGATATAAACGAGCACATCGGTATTGTCTTCACTTTTGCAAAGAAATTCAACGGTCAATTTTTCCTGTCCACCGTCCGTTGGGATAACGGCATATTTCCAGGATTTGATATTCAGCATTCTGCTGATGGATTGCTTAGCTAGTTCCGCTGCTTCACTGTTTGTTTGTAGCGTTGATCGAGGCTTATGATTCATCAGGTAACCTGTTGCATCAAAGGAAACGATATTCCCATTATCCAGGGAAATACCAACCTTAATCAAATCGGTGTAACAGCAAACATTTCCTTCGTAGTAAGCAAAATTTATAATTGCAGTCCCGTCGGAGATGGAATAATAACTATCTCGCATATTCAGATAGCCGATTTTTTCCAGAAAAGATCTCGCCAGATCAATGGCTTCCGACGATGACATCGCCTCTTCTCCGCTGAACGTATCGCTGAGCATATATCGAACATAGCCGCCCTTTTTTGTTACTGCAATGGTTTTTCCTTCCGACTGAAAAACATATGACGGCAGGTTATTCTTTTCCTCGCCGGCGTCTGTCAAAGAATCCGTCGAAGCACCCAGGAAAGACGCAGCAGTTTTCCGCGCCTCTTCCCTGCTGATTTCTTTTTCACTTTTTAGCAATTCAGATTCCTTATTGTCGATATTATCCGAGAAAGGACCATCATAGATCAGCGTCGGGTAGTCGCTGACATTTTTTTCTGAGTCACTTGCCGCATCAGAAAAATTTGTAATATCCGGTGCATCACTATCCAGCAGAGAGGCGTCGATCTCATCGAAGGAGAGAGCATTTGCATACATCAGCTCCTCCATATAATCGATTTGCTGAGAATATTTTTCCGCGTATTCCTTAAATTTTTTTAAGTTTTCATACTCTTCCTGCGTAATTTCCCCACCGACAGCGGCTTTTCTACTTAAATACATTGTATAATCCCCCACCTGGGATAAAAATTTATACGTTCCCAAAAGATGGATTTCATCGTCTCCCAGATGGGACAGGCTGGTTTTCGCGCCGGTTGATTCTCGCCAAAGCGTAGACGCCAGTGAGGCGATCATAGGTTCTGTGCTGCAATACAAGCCTTTGGTCAGGGAAGTTTCAATCTGGTCCATATAAGTGCCCAAATCCGACAACGCCTGTTGCCGGGAAGCGGTAATGATCCGCGCATATCTTGTCTGTTTTACCGTTGCGGTAACTGCCCAAATACCAAGCACAAGAAACAACGCCGTACAAAAGCTAATCACACGGATTTTTCCACGTCTTGTTTTATATTCCATTTCACTCATTCCTTATGATTTGATACACATACTTTGTGCCGGTAAAAAAAGAATATGAGCGTCAAAAATTACCGCTTTTGATAAAAACCATTTGCACATTGCTATCCATCTATAGTATAATAGCGGTGGCAATAAAAATTTTTCGTTTCGTCGCTTTTTCGGGGTTTCAGAATACCATGTACTGACCCTGAATAGAAAGGACTGCCTTTTTTCATATGATATATTTTGATAATAGTGCGACAACACCTGTCTGCAAAACAGCAGCCGATGAAATGATGCAAATTCTCACCGATAACTTCGGCAATCCCTCTTCCCGACACGAGGCTGGTCTGCGCGCCTTCCAGGCATTAAAGCTGGCAAGGAGCCGAGTTGCAAAAGCAATCGGCTGCGTACCGGACGAATTATATTTTACTCCGAGCGGCACCGTTGCGAATAATACCGCCCTGTTTGGCGCAGCAAAAATGATGCGTCATTTTGGAAATAGAATCATCACAACTTCGCTGGAGCACCCCAGCGTCAGCGAGCCGCTCAAAGCTCTTGAGCAAAACGGGTTTGAAGTAATCAGGCTTCCGGCGGACCGCAGCGGGAAACTATCGCTATCCGCTCTGCGCGGCGCTCTGAATGCAAAAACTATTCTGCTTTCCATGATGCTGGTAAACAATGAGATTGGCGTAATCAATCCGATTGCAGAAGCAAGCAAAATCGTTCGCAGTGTTTGTCCCAGAGCCATCATTCATTGTGACGCTGTACAGGGCTTCGGGAAAATCAAAGTCTCCCCTTCTCTTCTGGGCGTGGATCTTTTAACCGTCAGCGCCCATAAGATTCACGGTCCAAAAGGCGCCGGGGCTTTGTATATCAAGCAAGGTCTGCACCTCCCTCCCTACATTCTAGGCGGCGGGCAGGAAAATGGCATGATATCCGGCACAGAAGCCATGCCTGCCATTGTCGGCTTCGGTGCGGCTGCCGCAGCGCTTCCGGCTGATTTGCGAACCACATACGAAAATGTGCAGTTTTTACGCAATCGTCTGGTTAAAAAGGTCAGCCAAACATCTTTTGTGGCAGTCAACTCCCCTGCTGATGCAATCCCTTATGTATTGAATCTTTCTGTGCCGGGCGTTCCATCTGAGGTGATGATCAATGCCCTTTCAGATCAGGGCATCTGCGTTTCAGCCGGTTCCGCCTGTAAAAAAGGGCATCGCAGCGAGGTACTGAAAGCCATCGGTATGGACACAAAGCGCATAGACAGCGCCATACGCATCAGTTTTTCACGTTTTACAACCGAAAATGAAATCGATCGTTTTGCTGATGTATTTCTTGCTTGCGCCTCTCGATTTCTTCGATAATTTCAAAGGAAGTTTTATCATGAAAGAAGTTCTTTTGCTCAAAGACGGTGAGTTGTCCCTAAAAGGGCAGAATCGCTCTACCTTTGAGGATATTCTGGTAAAAAATTGCAAACGGCGCTTGTCGCATCTTGGCAAGTTTACGTTTACCAAATCCCAGTCCACCATCACTGTAGAGCCGATGATGGATGAAGCGATCGATTGGGATGAAGCGGTGAAAATTATCGGCAAGGTATTCGGCATTGTCGGCTACTCCCGCGCAGCGATCTGCGAAAAAGACTTGAACACGATTTGTAAAACCGCACAAGCATATCTTTCCGATACACTGAGCGATGCAAAAACTTTCAAAGTGGAAGCCAAACGCTCTGACAAGAAATTCCCCTATGGTTCTCCGGAGATTTGCCGCGAAGTCGGCGGCTACTTACTGTCAAAAAACAGGGGATTAAAAGTGAACGTTCACCAACCGCAGCTGACCGTTACGGTTGAGATCCGCGATCGGTACGCCTTCATTCATGGCAACCAGATCAAAGGCGCAGGCGGTATGCCGGTGGGCACCAACGGCAAGGGAATGCTACTGATCTCCGGCGGCATCGATAGTCCTGTCGCCGGATGGATGATGGCAAAGCGCGGCATCGCGTTAAGTGCGGTTCATTTCGCATCACCGCCCTACACCTCTAAGCGGGCGGAAATGAAGGTGCACGAGCTTCTGTCCAAGGTCGCAGAATACAGCGGCAGAATTAAATTATACACCGTATGTTTTACGGATATACAGGAAGCGATTCGGGATCACTGTCCGGAAGACACCTTTACACTGGTCATGCGCCGTCATATGATGCGAATCGCTTCCGTCCTGGCACAAAAGGACGGTGCGGCAGCCCTAATCACCGGTGAGAGCGTCGGTCAGGTTGCCAGCCAGACCATCTATGCACTCGGCTGCACCGATCAAGCGGCTTCCCTGCCGATTTTTCGCCCTTGCATTGGAATGGACAAGACGGAAATCATTGATATTTCCCGTAAGATCCATACTTTTGAGACTTCTATCCAACCCTATGAGGACTGCTGCACAATTTTCACCCCCAAACATCCAAAAACCAAGCCGACACCGGAGCTGCTGGATAAAGTGGAATCGGTGATGGATTGGTCTGAGCTGTTAAAACAAGCTGTGGAAACAGCAAAAGAAGAATGGATCACACAGGAGGAATCCATATGAAACCATTGGCTGTCTTGGTAAACGGAATCAAAAATACCATCGCGGACCGCGCAAGAAAAAAGTACATCAAAACCGCACCGGCTGAGCTGGAAAGCGGCACATTTGATTATGCAAAACCCGTTAAAAACGGATATTTTACCGTTGGCTTCGGCAAGCACAGCGTAATGCCGGACGAGCCGATTCCGGGCAAGACAACCTACTATGTCGCCGGATATCGCATCAATCATCCAGCGACCGGCATATTGGACCCGATGATGGCAAAAGCCATATATATCGATGACAATACCGGTCGCGGCGGCGTGGTGATTTGCCAAATCGACAGTGTAGGAATCATGCGCCACGATGTGCAGATCATCCGAGAAAAGCTACAGGATTTTTGTATGCGGACAGGCTGCCGCAGCATCAACATCTGTTCTACGCATGATCACGCCGGAATTGACACCATGGGGCTTTGGGGGCCATTGCCAAAAAGCGGTCGCAACAAAGAACACATCAAGAAGGTTGTCGACGGGGCAATTGCCGCCATTGAAGACGCCTACAGGAACAGAAAAGACGGCGATTTGTATTATGGCTATTGCGAAATCGATCCGGCGTTATACCGCGACAGCCGTCTGCCGGAGGTTTTTTCCAATAAGCTGCACCGTATTCGCTTTTCCCCTAAGAATGGCGGTCGTGATGTGTATCTGGTTAACTTTTCCTCTCACTCAGAATCGCTTTTAGGTGATAATACACTGATCAGCGCAGACTTTCCCGCTTATATCGCCGCCGAAGTTGAAAAAGAAAAATCGGCGGATATGGTATACACCGTCGGCGCCATTGGCGGGCTTGTCATGATGCGCCCCATGGACGATAACCCCATAACATCCACAAAAAAAACCGGACGCTACCTCGGCGAAAAGCTTTGTCAGATTGACAACGAAGTGAAGCTGCCTGCCGCTGTACAGCTGATTACCAAAGAATTTTATGTCCCCTGTGACAATCATGTGCTGCTTGCCGCCGCAAAGGTCGGAATCATTCCTGCGAAAGCTTATGCGACCGGCGTTGGAACCGGTGCGCTGAATCAATCTCTGTTAACGGAAATGACCTATTTTGAAATCGGCGATTTGAAAATTTTGCTGATTCCCGGCGAACCTTTCCCTGAAAATGTATTCGGTGGGTATTTAACTGCGGAAGAAAGCGCCGAAGGAAAAGATCCAGCCATCAACCCCCCGCCCCTGGCGAGTCTTGTGGATGGCGAGCTGATGGTGATCGGTCTTGCCAACGATGAAATTGGTTATATGCCGCCGCCCAATGATTTTTATCTGGACCCGGAATTGCCCTATATCACGCAGCGAAAAGACCGACTGGAGCGCCGTCACTACGAAGAAACAAATTCATTGGGACCGGATACAGCATGGCATATTTATCATGCATTCCGGCAGATGATCCATGAAGTCAAGCAGCAAAAAAACAAAAGCAAATAATGAAACCATCGCAAAAAATCCCGCCGCTCTGGCGGGATTTTTTGTATCAAAAAAATGCGGGACAGTCAAAAGACTGCCCCGCTGCGTAAAGATTAAAATGCCGACATGATCTCTGACAGAATGTCCAAAATCCTCGTGAAATAGTTCAGAATACGCACAATAATATCCAGGATTCCATCCCTGCAAAGGTCACAATCTCCATCGTTATCCGCATCGATATGCGAGCCTTCGTGCTGGAACACACCATCAGAATTGAAAGCATAAACAATGTCATCAATGGTGATCTCATCGGTCACCGCACAGTAGTTGTTTGCCGGGTCAAAGTAATACGTATCACCATCGATTTCCTGCCAGCCGCTGAGGACCTCGCCATCGGCACAATAGACCTTGCCGCCCTTGTAATCAACAAAACCGTTCTTTACGGAGCCGTCTTCATTGAACAGGTAAAGAACGCCGTCAATCACAGCAGAATCGGTCACCATGTAGCCGGTCTCCGGATCGAAGTAACGCTCACCGGTCAGGCGCTTGTTCGCAAGAGAGGAAATCATTTTCCCATCCTCATCATAGCACCAGTACAAACCGTCCACATCGTACCAGCCGGTGACATACTGACCTGCCCACTCATAGCGGGTGCCGTTTTCGTCCACATCGACGAAGCCGCGGATCAGTCTGCCTTCGGAATCACATTCATAGCGCTTATAGCTTCTGGTCCATATACCGGTCAGCATTTTA
>CASFQZ010000105.1 GCA_949296825.1 uncultured Eubacteriales bacterium | reverse complement strand
CGTGCTGCTGCGATGGATTTGCTGCGCCAGCTCCTCCACCGGGAAAAAAACATAAACCTCGCCGTTTTCATCGACCCAATGGTTTTTTTCCGACAGCGACATTCGGTTCAAAATCAGCCCGTAAATCAGCCTTGCGGTCTGCGAGAGATTCATTTCCAGCAAAAAGAACGGCAAGGGAAAATACTGCGGCATGGGAAATCCCGGTTTTATTGTCTTCATCAAATTCCTCCTTTTATTTTTGGGTATAAAAAAACCCGACCGAAGTCGGGCCAGGGACAAAAGCGCCCATCGCAAGAAAAGCGAAGGCGAAAAATGCCGGGATACAGCCAACCGGCGGGTTCCTCTGATTTCCGTCCCCGGCGGTTTTGCGCAAAACAGCCGCCAGCGGGCGGTTTTCCGCGCCCGCCCGGCGGCGGAATCAACCGCGCGGCGGAAAATACCACGGCAGGGGAAATCCCGGTTTTATTGTCTTCATCAAATTCCTCCTCTTGTTTTTGGGTATAAAAAAACCCGACCGAAGTCGGGTCAGGGACAAAAGCGCCCATCGCAAGAAAAGCGAAGGCGAAAAAACCAACCGCGCGGCGAAAAATGCCGGGATACAGCCAACCGGCGGAGAATAAATATATTACCCCGCCGAGAAGAAAAAACCGAGGCGCCAACCGCCGGCAAAAGCTGCCGGAAAAGACCCCGGCGTGGGAAAAAGCGCCCATCCAAAGAAGAGCTAAGGCGGCAAAGGCGGGGCGGCTTCTCGCGCCTGCCGCCGGCAAAGAAAATCACTCTTTTTTCGTGCAACAAAAAAAGAGCGGGTCGTTACCTGCTCTTTTGTATAATATCTCATGATACCATTTTACCACATGCCGCCCTGACATGTCAAGAGGAAATTTCAAATTTTTTTCGACAAGGCCGCTTTGTGCCTTTTTCCGTCCGAAAGCCGCGTTTCGGGTGAGGTTTGCGAAAACCAAAAGCCGCGTTTCGGGCGAGCTTTGCGAAATCCAAAAGCAGGCTTTCGGGCGGTTTTTTGCACAGACCCTCAGGACGCTGCTTCCGGTGGGGCGTCGGAGGGTACAACCTTCGCCGGTGACGGAGCGTCGGGAGGATCGGTCTCCGGCGGCGGGGCGGCTTTTTCCGCCTCGGCGTCCGGCGCCGGCGTTTTGCGATAGGCCTTGGGCAGAGAGAACGACGCCTTAAACAGATCGCCGTCGATCTCGATGGAGAAAGAGCCGTTCTGCATTTCACACAGGCTCTTGGCGATGGACAGCCCCAGTCCGCTGCCCTCGCCGCCCCGGGCTTCGTCGCCGCGCACAAACCGCTGCGTCAGCTCCCCGGCGGGGATATTCAGCGGGGCGCGGGAAATATTTTTCATCGTGAATACGCCCCTGCCGTCCTTTTCGCATACCTCCACATAGACCCGGGTGCCGGGCATGGCGTATTTTTGCACATTGGAAAACAAATTCTCAATCACCCGCCAGGTCTGGCGGCTGTCGGCATAGATCCACGTCCCTTCCGCCGGTTCGCTGACGCGCACCTCGATGTTTTCCTTTTGCAGCGCATCGCTGTTTTCGCCGATGGCTTGCAGCGCCATTTCATACAGATCGATCGGCATTCGATGCAGCGGCACGTTGCCGGTGGAGGCTTTGGACGCCTCGGTCAGATCCTCGATCAGCTGCTTGAGGCGATGGGCTTTTTCATCGATGATGTCCACATAGCCCCGCGCCGTGTCGTCGGGCAGCTGTTGTTTTTTCAGCAAATCCGAATAGGTCACAATGGAGGTCAGGGGGGTTTTCAGGTCGTGAGAAACGTTGGTAATCAGCTCCGCCTTCAGCCGCTCGTCCCGTACGCTCTTTTCAATGGCGGCGCGCATTCCCTCCCGGCTGTACAGCAAATCGGAAGCCAGCGCCTGTAAATGACGGGGGATCTTTTTCATATCCAGCGGCTGGGAATAGTCGCCCTCCCGGATGCTTGCCGCCGCCGCGGTGATCCGGTCCAGCGCCTTGATATGCTGCAAAACCAGCGAAAGCAGGGCAAGATCCGCCGCTGCCACAAAAACCGACAGCCAGGGCATATAGCCCGCCAGGGGGAGCAGGCTTGTCAGCACCGTATAGGCAATGCCGGCAGCCAGGGTGATTTTATATTGCTTTTTATAAAATTCCGGATTGCCGGTGATGCGTTTTTCCGCCTGTTTGCGCGCCAGCGCGGTCAGCTTCGCCCCGATGGCGTACCAGCAGGAATGGCGCAGCAGCGTGCCGTTTTTGCCGCAGCGAATCACGCTGGCAAGATATTCCAGCCCTACCAGCAAAAACAGCGCGGCGGCGGTGGGAATCAAAAGCTCCAGCGCCGTCAGCAAAAACAGCGGCAGCCGGTGCGCCGACAGGGGATTTTCCTCCCAGCGGATAAAAAACAGTACGACGGTTCCCCAGCCCGTCAGCGCCAGCAAGCCGCCGCTGAGAAGGAAATGCCAGTCGTTATAGAGCCGGTCGATGGCCAGCCTTCTGCCGCTGCCGGCAATCAGGATATACAGCGCCGCCGCCGCAAAGATCAAAAGGCAGACCACCGCAAAAAAGACGTAAAGCTTCTGATAGGCTTTGGCGTCGCCGAACTGCTCCGCCAGCAGCGTATAGGCATCGGCATAGCCCGCCTGCCGGTTGTCCAGATCGCTGTACATCACCAGCTCGCCGCCCAGCGCGTCGCTTGTCAAATCCTTCTCCGACACGCCAAAGGCGCCGAAGAGCTCCCGGCGAAAGGTGTCTGCGTTCCGCCGCGCCGCCTGGGCGGAATCAAAGGTCTCTTCCCCGGTGATTTCCAGATGCCAGGGGGCGTTTTTCGCCTCGTTTTTTGCCGTTTCAAAATAGGCTTGGGCGTTTTCGTGGAAAAACATCCCGCCCTCCGTTTGCTCAAAGCGCAGCGACTCCATATTGGTCAGATATTCGCCGGTGGCGGGGTAATAGTAGAAATACCGGATGCTGTCCGCCGCCGGAAGGGTAAATTCCTCCGGCGACGGCTCGGTATCCCAGGGACTGGAAATATCATTCTCCGCCAGAAGAGACTCGGTATATTGATAAACATTTTCGCTCAATACCGGCGTGCCGACCCGCTCCACCAGATACACGCGGATGCGGTAATAATAATTGAGCCAGGTCGCCGGGTCTTCATAGCCCTTAAGCTCCACCGCGTAGCCGGAGGGGTTCTGCACCTCGCCGGTGGCGTCCCCCGCGTCAAAGACCCATTCGCCGCTGACCGGGAAGTCGGTAGTCGCCTCCGGCAAAGCGCCGCCCAACGATAAAAGCGGCACGGAGACCGCCGTTTCCGCTTCTTCGCTTTCCGGCAGCGGCTGAGAAAGGTCCACCTCCGGCAGCGGCTGGTTTGATTTTGCCATCTGTAAAAAAGAATCCGTGTTCAGCGAGGGGCAGCAGAGCCGGAACGCCTCGGCGTATTCCTCCGGTGTTTCACAATTGACAAAAAGATAGGAGGTAAAGCCGGTCACATCCGTCCCCTGGGGCAGGTTGTTTTGCAGCCAGAGCATCTGGTCCAGCCGCACCTCCATGGTTTGCTGCTCCAGCCGCAGGCTCTCCCGCGTTTGCTCATAGAGCTGCTGCCGGACGTCAACGTCCTCCAGGTACGCCTGATTGCGAAAATGGGCATACTCCGCCAGCTGTCCGATCTCCTGCCGGATCAGGGCGTAAAAATACTCGCTTTCATAGACCGTCCGGTTCCGTGTTCCGTCAAAGAGCAGCGCGTTCCTGCCCGCCGTATAGGCAAGGATACCGCCGGAAAAGGCGCTCACCACCGCCAGCAGCACGGCAATCAGACGGAAGGGAAATTCATAATTTTTCCATTTTGTAACCAAGACCCCACACCACCTTAATGTATTCTGGCTCCTTCGGGTTGATCTCAATTTTTTCACGGATACGGCGGATATGGACAGTGACGGTTTTTTCCACCGAAAAGGACGGCTCGTTCCAGACCGCCTCGTAAATCTGTCCGGTGGAAAGCACCCTGCCGCGGTTCTTCATCAGATATTCGACGATGCCGTATTCGGTGGCGGTCAGCCGGACCGGCTCGCCGTCCACCCGCAGCGTGCGCGACGCCAGATCCAGCGTCAGCCCGCCGTTGACCAGCACGCCGTCGCGGTTTTCCAGGCTGCCCAGGCTCGTATAGCGGCGGATCTGCGACTTGACCCGTGCCATCAGCTCCAGCGGGTTGAACGGCTTGGTCACATAATCGTCCGCCCCAAAGCTTAAACCCTGGATCTTATCCATGTCCTCGCTTTTGGCGGACAACAGGATGATCGGGATATTATGCTTTTCCCGCAGCTTCAGCGTCGCGGTCAACCCGTCCAGATTCGGCATCATGATATCCAGAATGATGCAGTGGATCTCGTTGCTTTCCACCAGCGCCAGCGCCTGTTTCCCGTCCGTTGCGCTCAGAACCTCATATTGCTCCATCTGTAAATAAATCCCAATGGAGTCCAAAATCGCCTGATCGTCGTCGCATACCAACACCCGATACATGGGCATTCCTCCTTTGTCCTGAAAAAAGTATACCATATTCGCATCTCTCTGAAAAGAGCCGGTGCGAACAAATGCGGGCTGGCGTTTCATGCCGCGTCCGCGTTCCTGAAAAGAGCAGTTTTATCCTACCTCCTCCTGTCAAAAAGGAAGGAAAGAAAAAATTACAATTTCTTTGAAAACAGAAGAATTTCGACCGTTTTCAAAGAAGCCGGACGTAAAAAAGGAAAGCCGCGCCGCAAACCGCCGCCGTCCGTCCCCCGCAGCGCCGGACGCGGGGCGCCCTCTCCGGCAGCCCCGCGCCGACAGCCCCACCGTCGGCGGAAGTCTGGTACAAAATATATCTGTGTTTTTTTTGGAAAATGATGGTATATAAAGCGCCGGCTTTTGCTTTTGAAAGAAGCAGGACACGTAACTGTACCGTTTTTCACTTTTGGAGCGTGTGTAAAACGAAAGGTATTGTCTTTCGCTTTTGAAAGAAGCAGGACACGTAAAAGTACCGTTTTTAACTGTTGGAGCGTGTGTAAAACGAAAAGTGCTGTTTTTAGCTTTTGAAAAGAGCAGGACACGTAAATGTACCGTTTTTCGCTTTTGGAGCGCGTGTAAAACGAAAAGTGTTTTAGCTTTTGAAAGAAGCAGGACACGTAAAAGTACCGTTTTTAACTTTTGGAGTGTGTGTAAAACGAAAAGTGCTGTTTTTAGCTTTTGAAAAGAGCAGGACACGTAAAAGGCCTGCCTTCCGCGGGTGGAAAGCAGGCTTTTTTCTTCTGTTTATTCTTCCGACGGCGCTTCGTCCCCGTCCGGCAGATCATCTTCGCCGGGCTCTGGCAGCTGGTCGGTTTCCTCGTTTTCGTCCTTGGGTACGTCGGCGACGGTCACAACCCGGGCGCCCTCGCTCAGGCGCATGACCCGCACGCCCTTGGACGGGCGGTGGGACACGCTGATGCCCTCGGCGGGAATGCGGATAATGATCCCGTCGGAGGAAATCAGGATCAGATCCTCCTCCTCGCTGACGCTGCGGACGGCGGCAACCCTGCCGTAGGCTTCGGTACGATAATTGCGCACACCGAAGCCGCCGCGGGACTGAACGCGATAATCGCTGTTTTCGCTCAATCTGCCAAAGCCGGTCTCGCTGACGGTCAGGACCCGGGTATGTTCGCTTAAGACACAAAGTCCGGTGACCTCATCCCCGTCCCTCAGGCTGATGGCGCGCACGCCCCGGGCGGTCCTGCCGACGGCGCGCGCGTCGGTTTCCGCAAAGCAGATGCTCATACCGTTGCGGGTGCCGACCATCAGAAGATCGCTGCCGCCGGTCAGCTTCACCCATGCCAGCTCGTCGTTTTCATCCAGGCTCAGGGCGATGATGCCGGTCTTGCGGATATGCTTGAAATTGGCAAGCTCCGTGCGCTTGATCACGCCGTTTTTGGTGACCATGCAAAGGTATTCGCCGTTTTCCTCCCTGGGCACCGGCAGCATGGAGGAAATCTTTTCCTCCGCCTCCAGCGGCAGCAGGTTAACCACGTTCATGCCCTTGCTCTGGCGGCTGCCCTCGGGGATCTCGTAGCCCTTGAGCTTATACGCCCTGCCTTTGGTGGTAAAGAACAGAATGAAATCGTGGGAGGAACAGGTAAACATTGTGTCCGCCACATCCTCCTCCCGGCGGGTCATGCCCTTCATGCCCTTGCCGCCGCGCTTTTGCTGCTTATAATTTTCCAGCGGCTGGCGCTTGATATAGCCCATGGAGGTTAAGGTATACACACAGGTCTCCTCGGGAATCAGCGACTCGTCCTCCACCTCGCCGGACACGTTCATGATCTCGGTCCTGCGCTCGTCGGCGTATTTATCGCGGATGGCGAGGATCTCCGCCTTGACAAGGGAGAGTACCCTTTCATGAGAGCCTAAAATCTCATGGTATTCGGCGATTCTGGAGAGCAGCTCGTCCATCTCGGTCTGCAGCTTTTCCCGCTCCAGACCGGTCAGCTGTCCCAGGCGCATCTGCACGATGTGGGTCGCCTGAATCTCATCAAAGCCGTAGCGCTCCATCAGGGTCTGCTTCGCTTCCGGAATATTGGCGGACGCCTTGATCAGCTCGATGATCTCGTCGATGAAATCAATGGCGCGCAGCAGCGCTTTTAGAATATGGACGCGCTCCTCGGCTTTTTTCAGATAAAACTGCGTGCGGCGCACAATCACATTGCACTGATGGTCGATATAATGGTCGATGATGTCCCGCAGCGTTAATACCTTCGGCTCGCCGTTGACGATTGCCAGCAGTATAATACCGTAGGTGATCTGCAATTGGGAGAAGGAGAACAGCTGATTGAGCACCAGCTGCGGGTTCGCGTCCCGCTTTAAGTCGATGCAGATATGCATTCCGCTGCGGTTGGAATAGTCGTTGATGTCGGAAATACCCTCAATTTTTTTCTCCTTGACCAGGTCGGCGATGCTCTTAATCAGGTTCGCCTTGTTGACCTGATAGGGGATTTCGGTCACAACGATCTGGAAGCGGTTGTTTTTGGTCTCGACGATCTCGGTGCGCGCCCGCAGGGTGATCTTGCCCCTGCCGGTGGCGTAGGCGGCGCGGATGCCCGCCCTGCCCATGATCATGCCGTAGGTCGGAAAATCAGGACCCTTGATATGCTCCATGATCTCTTCCAGCGTCGCATCGGGGTTGTCGATCACGCAGCAGACACCGTCCACCACCTCCGACAGATTGTGGGGCGGGATATTGGTCGCCATGCCGACGGCAATGCCGGTGGAACCGTTGACCAGAAGGTTCGGAAACTTGGACGGCAGCACCGTCGGTTCCTTTAAACGGTCGTCATAGTTGGACATGAAATCAACGGTATCCTTATCGATGTCCGTCAGCATTTCCAAGCTCATTTTGCTCATGCGCGATTCGGTATACCGGTACGCGGCGGGCGGGTCGCCGTCCACCGAGCCGAAGTTGCCGTGTCCGTCCACCAGCACATAGCGCATGGAGAAAGTCTGCGCCAGCCGGACCATCGCGTCATACACCGAAGCGTCGCCGTGGGGATGATAGCGTCCCAGCACCGCGCCGACGGTATCGGCGCACTTGCGGTACGCCTTATCCGGCGTCAGGTTGTTTTCGTACATCGTATAAAGAATGCGGCGGTGCACCGGCTTTAAGCCGTCGCGCACATCAGGCAGCGCCCGGGAAATGATTACCGTCATGGAATAATCCAGATAGGCGTTTTTCATTTCCCTGACAATATCCATATTCAGAAGGGTACCGCCGGAGCTTCCGTCCTCGTTGATTTGCGGCGTGTTTTCAAATTCCATGGTCTGCCCTCCTTAAATATCCAGATTACGGACAAATTTCGCGTTTTTCATGATAAACTCCCGACGCGGCTCAACCTTATCGCCCATCAGGATCGAAAAGATCTCGTCCGCCTCCTGGGCGTCGTCCAGCGTCACGCGGATCATTGTGCGCGCCGCCGGGTCCATCGTGGTTTCCCAGAGCTGCTCCGGATCCATCTCGCCCAGACCTTTATAGCGCTGGATGTCATAGCCGGAGCCGAGCAAAGCCATATATTCGTCCCTCTGCTCATCGGAATAGGCGTAATAGTGTTTTTTGCCCTTGGTCAGGCGAAACAGCGGCGGCTGCGCCAGATACACATAGCCGTGCTCAATCAGCGGGCGCATATAGCGGAAAAAGAAGGTAAGCAGCAGGGTGCGGATATGGGCGCCGTCCACGTCGGCATCCGCCATAATGACGATTTTATGATACCGCAGCTTGGAAATATCAAATTCCTCGTCCAGCCCGGTGCCCAGCGCCGTAACCACCGGCATCAGCTTTTCGTTGCCGATGACCTTATCCAGCCGGGCTTTTTCCACGTTGAGCATTTTGCCCCACAGCGGGAGAATCGCCTGAATATTGCGGTCGCGCCCTTCCTTGGCGCTGCCGCCGGCGGAATCGCCCTCCACGATAAACAGCTCGGTGTTTTCCGGGTTGCGGTCGGTGCAGTCCGCCAGTTTACCGGGCAGAGAATTGCCCTCCAGCGCCGATTTGCGGCGCGCCAGATCTCTGGCTTTGCGCGCCGCCTCCCGCGCCCGGGAGGCCTCCAGCGCTTTATTAAAGATCGCCTTGGCGACGGAGGGATTTTCCTCAAAATAAGTCATCAGCTTGTCATAAAGCATCTGTGAGACCATCTGGGTCATCTCGGTGTTGCCGAGCTTGCCCTTGGTCTGCCCCTCAAACTGCGCTTCGGTCAGCTTGACGCTGATAACAG
>CASFQZ010000104.1 GCA_949296825.1 uncultured Eubacteriales bacterium | reverse complement strand
TACGAGAGGACCGGGATGGACGCACCGCTGGTGCATCGGTTGTCACGCCAGTGGCACGGCCGAGTAGCTATGTGCGGATTGGATAAACGCTGAAAGCATCTAAGCGTGAAGCCATCTCCAAGATTAGATATCCCATGGCGTAAGCCAGTAAGACCCCTCATGGACTATGAGGTTGATAGGCAGCGTGTGTAAGCATGGTGACATGTTCAGCTAAGCTGTACTAATCGGTCGAGGGCTTGACCATCTCTCTCAGTCCCTTCCCTTTCTCCTTTGTTCAGTTTTGAAGGTGCATGTTAAGACTTCGGTTCTCCGAAGTCTTTTTCTTTTGTTTATTCTTGTTTAATAGGGAGATCTATATGATTACTTTTTCGTCTTATCAACTGGACCAGATTCCGCGCCTTATGGAGATTTGGAACGAGATTTTGCGCGATGGATTGGAATTTGCTCGGGAGACCCCCTTTGTGGCGGATGAATTTGCAGCTTTTCTTGAAAAGCAGACGGCGGTCACCTGTATTTATGCCGATGGAGTGCTTGCCGGTTTTTATATTCTACACCCCAACGATGAGGGACGGCGCGCCCATGTGGCAAATGCATCCTTTGCGATGGATAAGTCCTTTCGCGGTCGGGGACTGGGCAAACGGTTGGTGTCCCATTGCCTGACGGAAGCGAAGGCGAAAGGGTTTCGTGCAATGCAATTCAACGCGGTTGTCGCGGACAATGCGCCGGCGCTGCATATATATGAAGCGCTCGGATTTCAGCAAATTGGCATCGTCCCTGAGGGGTTCCGCGCCGGTGATGATTCCTACCGAGATTTAATCGTCATGTATCGATTGCTTTGAAATTGCATGGTGATTTATTTTTAACATGCTTGAATAAAATATGTTTTTTAGTGCCATCTTGTTTTTTTTTTGCAATTTCGCCCGCCCTTTCATGAACAGCTTGTATCATTTGTATCCGACATTCAATGTGTTTGTGTCTTATTTTTGAATGGCTTTTATTCCGAATTATTATATTTGTCGTCTTGCACATATACAAAATTACTAAATTATTTAGCAATAAATTGGTAGCTTTGTCTGATTATTTTGTTGTTTCAGTATAATAGTTTCCTATTAATTCAATTTTAACACGACACCAAATTATTTTTTTATTTTTCGCATTTTATATTATCTCTGTTTTGTCAATTGAAGTTAAGCGGCTCACCCGACTATAATGATATTGATAAGAATTTACTGTGATGAATTCTTGTTCGTTTATCTAGGAGGTGGGAGGCGCTTATTTTTATTTCTTCCATATTACTTGACAAAGGAGAGGAATGTATGAAATCGACAAAAAAGTGGATCAGCGTGCTTCTTTCTGTGGCTTTGCTCGTGATGTCCTTCAGTGCCGGATTCTCCGCGATGGCTGCGGCGACGGGCGTGTCGGAAGAGCAATGGAACACTCTGATCACTGCTCTGAAGAATGAGAATGTTGCCTCCGTTTCCTATGCCGGAACGGATGGCAATTACACGCTGGGCGATCCGGACGGCAGCGTTCTTGCCGCCATGGACGCTTTCACTGCGGTTTTGAGCGGACTGATTGATCTGGATACAAACGATCCTGCCAGTACAGCCCGTACCATCGACCAGCTCCGCGATACCATCAAAACAGAGCTGAACACCCGCATGAATCCAACAGATTTCCTTACATATAATGTGGACGCGGTTATTTCCGTGTTTACTGCCAATGCGCCGGAGGTTGATAAAGCGGAGTTCGATGCCGCCCCCGGCGAGGTTGCGGTGACGGTGACGGTTCACGCGACGGATGAATCGCTTCTTGCGTATGATTCGCTGACTGATTTGCCGGAACAGGTTCCCATCGGCACAACCTTCACCTTCCGTCATACAAGTCACTCCCATTCGGTGACCAGCGGCTGCTCTACCACAACAACATATTTCCTTGCGCTGGCTGCGCCGGAAAAAACGGAAGGTCAGACCATTGCCCGGGCGGACCTGCTGGCATATGAAGAAGTTTTCGCTGAGAATGCGGACTTGATCAACGAAGAGATGTCTGCCTTGGTAGATCGGGGAACGGACGGTATTGCCGAATTGTTCGGGACGGTAAATGCGGCATATAGCGGCGCCCTTGCTGCGTTCTCGCGCACGGTGTTTGACCATTTCTTTGCTTCCTATCAAATTCCTGCCATTGTTGAGCAATTAGATACGGCGGCGTCTATTTGCTCTTATCTGCCGATCGCTGAGCAGATCAACACTCTTTGCGAATCCGATTATGAGAATGTTTCGGCAGAAGATCTCGAAGCGCTCTATGCTGAGGTTGGCGCTCTGGTGGCGAACTATAACGCTGCCCCTCTGGCGGCAAGACAGTATATTGAAGAGAATGGATTCTATGATCCTGCTGCCGTCGAAGAAACCTATGCGCATATCTGGTATCTGGTTGAAACCAATCGGGTAACCGATTATAAGGCGCTGGTTGATGCGGATCTTGCTGCCTATGCCGATTATAATGAGGATACGCTTTTTGCCGATGCTATCGCTTCCGCCGAAATCGATCTGGCGATTGGCAATTTGCAGGGGCGCTATGAAGGCATGAGCCAATTCACGCAGACGGTTGTTGTGGAGGTTTGCGGTCCGGACTATATGACCGCGCTGCAGACCCGCATTAGCGAGCTGCAATATTTATTGACCGTTGCGGACTATGATGCGCAGTTTGCCGATCGTTATGCGTATTTCACCGAATCGGTATTTGTTGACACCAATCTGGACGATTCTTCCGCAGATCTTCTGGCTGCGGTCGCCAATTATGACGCCTGGTATTCGGAACTCAAGGTTTTTGTTGCCGATGTCCGCGCGGCGGTTGGCGACGAGACGGCAGACCGTATTATGACGAATCTGGAAGCGGAAATGCAAACCTATCTGGATTCCAAATATAATGTTCTTTGCGTTCGTCTGGAGACGGAAGTAGATACCGCGTTGGCGCTGTATGATGATATACACACCATCTACGGCGATGTTGTCAACTTTGTATCGCTTGCGACTTACGCTAAATTAGACGCCGCTCTCGGTCAGGTAGAAACGGATATTTACGACTTCCTTGCCCAGAGCGAGAACTTTGAAATCAGCGAGGAGCTGGCAGAAAAATATGCAAGCTTCCTTGTGGTTCCGATTGAAGATTATCATGCGTTCCGCGAAAGCGGCGGCTTTGATCGGTATGCCCAGTCCTATATGGAGGATATTGTCCGCCATGTTGAGCCCGGCGAGCTGGCACGCGATCAGGACTATATTGTGACCGACGAAAAAGCGGAGCAGGCAATCGACCTGCTGGACACCTTCCTGACCAGTGATGAATTTGCCGCCATTACCGGCGCCGATTTGTCCGGCACCATCACCGGTCTTCTGGATGGACTGTATACCAACGATTTGGTAAACACCGTGGTACAGTATCTGTATCCGTTGGTTGCCAATGAATTCGTTTCGATTTGGGCAACCTTGCCCAGCAGCATTGAAATGATCGGCGTTGAAACCGGCGAAAGCCTGCTGCCGACTGCTGATGTTTTCTGTGAGCTTCATTTGATGAGCGTCGAAGAAGCGCTGAAAACCCTTGGCTTCTATCTGTTCCCCGCAACGCTTGCCGACGCGGTGGCGGAGGATTATCCCCAGGTCGCTGACGTTTTGCGCCAGGCAAACGCGCCCGCGACATCCGATAATAATCCCTGGGAGGATCCTTCTATCCTCGACGAAAACGGCAAGCTGGCGCTGGATTGGGGCGTAACGGATCGTGAAAGCTTCCTGGATGCCGCTTCTGCCGCGCTGCGCGGTGTGGAGCCGCTGTTGCTGACGCTTCTTGCCGGACAGGAATTGAATATTACGGCTGCCGTTGGTACCGGTGATGGCACCCTGAAAGGCAAAGCGCTCGGTTTATTGGATATCGAAGGAACGATTACGATTGATCCGATTGAAATCGTCCTGACGGCGACCGCCAACTCCGGTTATAATAATGCGCTTGCTCCGATTTTGGAGGCTCTTGGTCTGACAGCGCCCGACGGCGATGCAATAGATAACACCAGAGATCTGCTGGATCAGGGACTTTTGACCCCGATAGAGAATCTTTTGGCAAAGCTCGCCGACGCGCCGCTGGATACCGTGCTTCGCGTTCTGCCGAATATTGCCTATGCGCTGTCTGCGAATCTTGTCATGCCGCTGCTTGGTATGCTGAAAACAGACATTTCCTATTCCGCAAACGCCCAATATCTGGCTGTAGTTGACGCACTGGGATCGGAGATTGAAGTTCCCGGTACGCTGAATGGCGTATATAAATCCGAAGAGCCCATTGCAATCAATGTCGGCGATATGATCGATCTTTCTTCCATGGGGATTGATCTTTCCGGATTTGACGGCTTTATGGATACCATCAACGGTTTGCTGGGCGTCAACCTGCCCACGATGGATTATTCCACGCTGGCAACCCTTGGTGAGCTGACCTGGAAAGACACGGTCAGAACGGAGAAAACCTACAATTACGGCGAAGACGGCAAAGCCGCCTTTATCGAAGCCAATCGCGCAGATGTGCTGCTCTTTGTCCTGGACTATGTCATCGGCGCAATGGCTGCGGACGAAAATCTGATCAATGAGATTGCCGGCGCCTTCGGCGCTTCGACTCCGGTAACGCTTCCCGCCGGTGTGGATCAGATCATTGCCAATGTGACCGAAAACGGCGACAACGCCATTGCGGCGGTTTGCGAAGCCATGATGCCCATGGATCACTCCGATCCCCCGACGGACATCAACTGGCTGCCCGCTTCCGATGGCAGTGTGACCTATTCCGATAGTTGGACCAGGTCGCAGGCAGAGTATGTCGCAGAAAATCTGCCGAGCTTCATCGATAATATTCTGAAGATGGTCGGCGTGAAAATCGGCGGCGTCAAAGCCGAAAACCTGCCGATGCTCGTTGAGCTTGGCATTGGTCAGCTTTACACGGCGGATACCATCAACGCGCTGGCAGCCGCTCTGGCGAAGGGCTTTGCCGGTGGTGCAAATCTCGGTGCCTTCGGTGATATGCTGATTGACCAGATCGGGCTTGACTGTAACTATTGGGTGGATTATCACGTCGATTTTGCTGATGGTGACAAAGATGCATTTGTTGCGGCTATGGTCGATGTTCTTTCTCCCTTCGATTTCATTATGGGCGCAATTTTGAACGATGAAGATCTTGCCCTTTCCGTAACTGACGAGACCGGCGCTGTGAAGATTCTCCGCGTCAACGGCTATGACGGTTATTCCAACGGCATCATCCCGTTGTTCGAGGCACTGGGCGCTGAAGGTGTTCTGACGCCTGCCGAATTTGCTGCCGACAGAGAGCATCTGGTGGAAAATCTGGTTCGCCCGTTGCTGACGGTGCTTGACCGTGCGGCAGCGGATCCCTACGCGGCGGTTGCCGACCTGATTCCGAATCTGCTTTACTTCATCGCTTCCGACGGTTTGTCGGTTGCTATCCGAAATATCGGTCATGCGGCGTTCATTGCGCTGGATACCATCGCTCCTGTTTACGATTTAAATCTGGAGGGTATGATTGGGTTCGACCTTCGCTTCACCGATGGAGATCCGATTGCCTTGCTGGCAGGTCTTGCTTCTTCGGCGATTTACGAGTCGACCGGTATTGACCTTGACTTCGATTTCACCACCGACAGCCTGCTTGACGACCTGTGCTTCGGAGAGCTTGTCTCCTTTACCTCCGCGAATGGAAAGACCGCTTATCGGATGGATGCTTCCACTGCTTCCTCTGCCGATATTCTGACCGCTGTGCTGCGCTTCCTTGTCAGCGAAATCGCCCACGAGGGCAACGCGGAAAAGATCGCTCAGCTGGCAAAGGATCAGTTTGGTCTGAGCGAAGAGGTCTATGCCTTCCTGTATTCCTTCCTGAACATTTTTGAAGGCATGATCGTCAACAGCACGACCGATGATGTGCTCGGACTGATCTTCTGGGTGTTCTACGGCGCTGACAACGCGGTGGACGCTTCGGTGGAATATTACGAGTATATGTACTGCGACTGGGCAGAGCTGATCGATTTGATGGCGCGGTCGGATATCTCTTACATCCAGAAGGCGGGTATGTTGATGCGCAACGTCTACGCAACCACCTTTATGCCTCTGTTTGATCAGCTGGCGGATGCAAAAGACCTGCCCATCGACTCGACCGAGATCCTTGGTTTCATTGATATCTTCCATGGCATTATGGATGTGTTCCGTACCATCCTGGATTTCTTTGAGAAGCTCTTCACGAAGCTATTCTAAGAATCAGCCTTACTTGTTTTTCTGATCTTTATTCGCATCCCCCGGCACTGCTTCTGGCAGTGCCGGGGGATGGAAGTTTTGCGTAAAATTTAAGGAATTTTTACTTGAATTTTTGTGTGTTTATGATATAATTGTAATGTATTGAACCGCTGGCATCGTTTGGAGAATTCGCTCTCTTCCGTTGCCAGAAAATCAAGCCTGGAGTGATTTTATGTTTGAAGGCGGCGATTATGTTTACTACGCCATGTTCCTGGTCGGTTTTGCGATCATGATGATTCTGAATGTCCGGGATTGCGGGCTGTATCACATCGAGAAAAAAGAAGCCGTTCTGGTTACTTTGGTCACTTATGTTGCCGGTGTCGGCGGCGGTATGCTGATGGGTAAGCTATATACCGCGATTGCGCAATCTCTTGGCGGTGAGGGCTCCAGCAATATCGCTATTTTTGGTGCTGTGGTATTTACCCCGATTATGCTTTCCGTCTTTTTTTGGCTGATTCGGAGAGATTGGCGTGCGATTTTGGACATGCTGACCCCCACGATTTATATCGTGCTTTTATGCGCCAAGTTCGGCTGTAATTTTGCCGGATGCTGTGCCGGTTTTGTCTGTGATTTCGGTATTTACAATCCGCGCATCGGCGAAACGGTGTTCCCGGTGCAGGCCTTTGAGACCGTGACCATGATCCCGGTCGTGATTGCCGGTTACTATTTTGTCAGAAAATATAAGAAATTTGTTAAGGGAATGGCGTATCCGGTGACCGCCGGTATGTACTGCATCCTGCGGTTTTTCTGGGAATTTGCCCGCTATTACGCGCCCGGTGATGCAATGGGCGATTTCTTCCTGGGGCTCACCTTCTGGCAGTGTGCCTGTATCCTTGTTTTGGTCTGCTGCGTCATTATGTTCCTGATATTGAATTCAAAGAAGGTGCGTGACCGCGATATAGCGATTGCCCGCGCCCAGGCGGCGGAGCGCAAGGCGAAGCGAGCCGCCCACAGAAAAAAGAGATAACGCTCAGCTTTTATGCGGCGAAGGAAAAATTCCTTTGCCGCTTTTTCTTTTTTTTGCCCCGAGCGAAAGCGACAATTTTTGTCCGCTCATCTCACTATAATGAAAGCAAAGGGGGACGGAAAATGCAGACGGTGATTTACGCGGATGTACTGGTTGTTCTCAATTTAATCATCACCTATCTTTTGCTGCTTTGCTCCGCTTTGGTTTTGCATCTTTCGCCTTCCGCGCTGCGGCTGTTTTTCGGATCACTTTTGGGTGGGCTGTCTTCTTTGGTGATTCTGCTGCCCGATCTGGGCTGGTTTGTTTCGCTGGTGCTGAAAGCGGGAATATGCTTTTTGATCACGGCGGTGTCTTTTCGCAGCGCTTCCGTCGGTGCTTTTTTTCGTCATGCCGCTGTTTTCCTTTTATGCAGCATCGGGTTTGCCGGTGTGACTTTTGCGCTGATTTGCCTTTTTTCACCCAGCGGCATCGCCATGAACAATGGCACCCTTTATGTCGATTTGGATTTTCTTTCCCTGGTGCTGACGGCGTTCGGAAGTTTTCTGGCGGTGAGCTTAACCAACCGGTTTTTTCATCGGAAAAAGATTGAGGAAGAGCTGGTGTCGCTGACGATTGAAGTGGAAGGAAAGCGATTCACCTGCCTCGCGCTGTACGATTCGGGCAACCGGCTCTCGGATCCTGCTTTCGGTTCGCCGGTCAGCGTGGTGGCGTTCAATGCTATCCAATCGTTTCTTCCCTATGAGCTGCATCCGTTTTTCTCGGGAAATATTTTTGATGTTTATGATCTGAATCCACACTGGAGCGGAAGGATTCGATTTCTGCCTGCCGAAACGGCAAGCGGCGAGAGCCTTTTGCCCTGCTTTCGCGCCGATCGGGCATATGTAAAAACGCAGCAGGCGGTCTATGTGACCGAGCGGGCGTTGATTGGTGTGACAACCAAAGGATTTCAGCACACGGACTATTCGGCTCTTGTGGGACCGGATATGTTTTTAGAAAAAGATAAGGGTGGTCAAAATGAAGAAAATCAAAAACAAATGGATGCATCTAAAACAGCTGCTGATGTATCGCGTTTTCACCTTCCGATGGAAACGCAATCCCTTCACCATGTTCGGTATCGATTACATCAACGGTTCGCAGTCGCTTCCGCCGCCGCTGGAGAGGGAGCAGGAAGAAGACTGCGTCAGACGGGCAGCGGCAGGGGAGCGCAGCGCAAGGGATCTGCTGATCACCCATAACCTGCGGCTGGTGGTCTATATTGCTAAAAAATTTGAAAATACCGGCACCGGTATTGAGGATTTGATTTCCATTGGTACCATCGGTTTGATTAAAGCGGTCAATACCTTTAAGCCCGATAAAAATATTAAGCTTGCTACCTATGCCTCCCGCTGTATCGAAAATGAAATCCTGATGTTTCTGCGCAAAACCTCCGTACGAAAAAATGAGGTCTCGCTGGAAGAGCCGCTGCATGTGGACTGGGACGGCAACGAGCTGCTGCTGTCGGATGTGTTAGCGGACGAAGAACATACCGTTGCCGAACCGGTGGAAGCGGAGGATGAGCGCAGCATCCTTCTGCGCGCAGTATCTCTTCTGCCGGAGCGCGATAAGCTGATTGTCAATATGCGCTTTGGTTTGGGCGGCTTTGAGGAGCACACCCAAAAAGAAGTTGCCGATCTGATGGGCATTTCGCAAAGTTATATTTCACGACTGGAAAAACGAATCATCCTGCGGTTAAAAAGCGACATGGAAAAAGCAGTATCGTAGAAAAGAATCCGCTGTCTTCGGGCAGCGGATTTTTATCGGACAATTTTGTTGGTTTTGTCCTCTTGACGCTTGTCGAGATTTTGATTATACTGGAGAAAGCAGAAACTTTTGGAGGGGTGATTTGGGATGCTTAAGCGGTTTTTTGCGTATTACAAGCCGCATAAAAAAATCTTCGCTTTGGATATGATCGCCTCGTTTCTGGTTTCGACCATCGGTATTTTTTATCCGATGATCACCCGCGCCATGCTCAACGACCTGATCCCAAACCGCAATTACCGTATGGTAGTGCTTTTTGCCTGCGGGCTGTTGGGGCTTTATCTGCTGCGTATGCTGCTGAATTATTTCATTCAGTATCAGGGGCATGTCATGGGTGTAAAGATGCAGGCGCAGATGCGTCGGGATATGTTCACCCACCTGGAAAAGCTGCCGTATCGCTTCTACGATGACCACGAGACCGGCAAAATTATGTCCCGAATGACCAACGATTTGATGGACATCAGCGAATTGGCGCACCACGGACCGGAAAATCTTCTGATCTCGACGATTTCCATCCTGACCTCTTTTACTTATCTTGCCACGATCAATCTGTATTTGACGCTGATTATTTTCATTTGCATCCCGTTTCTGGTTTTTCTTTGTTCCTTCCTCCGGCTGAAAATGAAAAATGCCTTCCGTGAGAGCCGCGTTGCCGTAGCAAAGATCAACGCCGCGCTGGAGAGCAGCATTTCCGGTATTCGCGTGACCAAGGCCTTTACCAACGCCGATAAGGAGCAGGAAAAGTTTGAGGAAGGCAATCAGGATTTTGTCGGCGCGCGCAGCCGCGCTTATCGCGCAATGGGACAGTTTCACTCCATGACCACCTTTATTACCGATGTATTTAATGTGTTGGTGCTGTTGGCGGGCGGCTATTTCCTGTATCGCGGCAGTATCAATTTTGCCGATTATTCCGCTTTTATTGTTTCGGTCAATCTGTTCTTAACGCCGGTGACCACGCTGATTAACTTTATGGAACAATATCAGAACGGTGTGACAGGCTTTGAACGCTTTTTGGAGATCGTCGATGCCGCGCCGGAAAAGGATAGAGAAGGCGCCGTTGCGGTCGGCAGGCTGAAAGGCGATATCCGGCTGGAGCATGTTTCCTACGGCTACGGCGAAAACGCTGATGTGCTGCATGATATCAGTCTTCACATCGGGCAGGGAGAGACCTTCGCGCTGGTCGGTCCTTCCGGCGGCGGCAAGACCACGATTTGTCATCTGCTGCCCCGGTTCTATACGGTCGAGCGCGGTAAAATCCTGATCGACGGCATGGATATCCGCGATATGACCATGGAATCTTTGCGCAAAAACATCGGCATTGTACAGCAGGATGTATTTCTATTTAATACCAGCATCCGAGAGAATATTTTGTACGGGAATCCCGACGCAGAGGAAAATCAGGTCATCGAGGCGGCGAAGCGGGCGAATATCCATGACTATATTTGTTCGCTGCCTGACGGTTATGAAACGGAGATCGGCGAGCGGGGCGTGCGCCTGTCCGGCGGTCAGAAGCAGCGCCTGTCCATCGCGCGGGTCTTTTTGAAGGACCCGTCGATCCTGATTTTGGACGAGGCGACTTCCGCGCTGGATAATACGACGGAGATTCTGATTCAGAACGCATTGGATGAGCTGTGCCGCGGCAGAACTACCATTGTTGTTGCCCACCGGCTTTCCACCGTCAAAAAAGCCAATGAGATTGCCGTCATTGCCGACGGCAGGGTGGAGGAACAGGGCACTCATGCGCAGCTAATGGAAAAGCAAGGCATTTACGCGACATTGTATCAGCTGCAATTCCGCGACGCAGAGCTTTAAGGAAGGCGCCGGAACGTGCGCCGGGATTGCGGACGCCGGTTTAATGCACGGTGCGCACGGCGGCGAGGTAACAAACCAGATCAGAGACCAGCGCGGCGAAAAGCGTACAGCCGGTATTCTTGATGCCGATGCTTCCATAGTAAACAGTAATGGCATAAAAGGTCGTTTCCGAAGCGCCGCTGATAACGGCGGCTTGCCGCCCCAAAAGCGAATCCGGTCCGTGAGTTTTCAATATGTTCTGATAGATGGAAAGACCACCGCTGCCTGAAAGCGGACGCAGAAGGCAGAGCGGCAGCAGCTCGCTGGAAATACCGAGCAAGTTTCCGACCGGCGACAAAAGCCTGGTCAGCAGAGCCAACGCGCCGGAGGAGGTGAGCATCGCCACCGCGCAGACCAGCGCACAAAGGGACGGCAGCAGCTCCATGGCGGTTTGCAGTCCTTCCTTCGCGCCCAGCAGAAAACAGTCAAAAACCTTTGTTTTTTTCCAAACTGCCCATAGAAGGATTCCTCCGACAGCCAGGGGCAGCGCGGCATTGCCCAGCATTCGGAACACTTCGTCGGACGAAATTGAAATCATAGCAAACAGTCCCGGCAGCGTGAGGGAATACAGCGCCTGCCGGGCTTTTTTTGTCTGTTTTTGTGCTCGTTTGCGCCGGGTAAACAACATACAAATGCCAAGTCCAGCCAACAGGGAAAGGATGGACGAGATCCAGACCGGCAGAAGAATATCAAAGGGCGAGCTGCTGCCTGCCCGCGCTCGCATCGTCGCCGCCATGGTCGGGATCAGCTGTACCGAAACGGTGTTCAGCACCACAAAACGGATCATTTCGCGGCTGGCAGTCTGTTTGTCGCCTTCGTTCAGCCTCTGCAGCTCGCCCATGGCGCGCAGTCCCAGCGGCGTCGCCGCATTGCCCAGCCCTAACAGATTTGCTGTCACATTCATTGAGATGGCGCTGAACGCCTCGCCTGTTCGATCCAACTCCGGAAAAACAAGCCCCAGCAGCGGCGCAAGGAGCCTGCGCACCAGTTGTGTAAAGCCCGATTCTTCGGCGATTTTTGCCATTGCGCTCCAGAACGCCAGTGCGCCGGTCAAAGAAAGGATCAGCTCTACACTTTCCGCCGCGCCGTCGAGGATGCCTTCCGTCAGCGCTGCGGTGCTTTTGGTGAAAAAGGCGGTGACTACGGAAAACAACACCATGCCCGCCCATAATGCATTCATCATAAGGCTCGCTCCGATAAAACGGGATGATACGCCATTTTATGTGCTGGAATCAACCTTTATGAACAAAAAAACGACGCCCCGTTTTTGGAGTGTCGTTTTTATGGATTCCATTCGTCCAGCAGAGGATGGAAATAGACGGGTTCGCTCCGATCGCAGCTTTTACCGGCTGCCGCCGGTGCGTTTTGCGGATGTCCCGTATTTGGAACGATAGAGAATGATCTCATTTGTCATGGGAGCGTTTTCTTATTCGCTTTTTTTGAATTGACTTTCGTACAGCTCTTTATAAAATCCGTTTTGCGCAAGAAGAGACGCATGAGTGCCGGTTTCGATGATATTGCCGTCTTTCATGACAAGAATCAGATCCGCTTCCCGAATGGTAGAAAGACGGTGCGCAACGATAAAGGAGGTGCGCCCCTTCATCAGCTTGGAAAAATCCTCGGTGATCAGCAGCTCGGTTCGCGTGTCGATGGAAGAGGTTGCCTCGTCCAAAATCAGCATGGGCGGCGGGCAGAGCATTACACGGGTGATGCACAAAAGCTGCTTCTGCCCTTCGGAAAGACCGTCGAAGTCCTTGCCCAGCACGGTGTCGTATCCTTTAGGCAGCCGTTTGATGAAGCTATGGGCGCCGCTGGCTCTGGCGGCAGCTTTGATTTGCTCGTCGGTGGCGTCCGGCTTTCCCATTACGATATTTTCCCGGATTGAGGCGTTTTTAACCCAGGTGTCCTGCAAAACCATGCCGAACTGCTCGCGCAGATTTCTTCGGGGAATATCATAAATGCTGATCCCGTCAATGAAAATATCGCCGTTGTCCGCATCATAAAAACGCATCAAAAGATTGATCAGCGTCGTTTTGCCGCAGCCGGTGGGACCGACGATTGCGACGCGCTGACCGGCTTTGACCGAAAAGTCAATGTTTTGCAGAAGTGGCTTTTCTTTGTCATAGGAAAAGCTGACATGACGAAAATCCACATCGCCGCGGATATCGGAAAGTTTCGCCTTTTCCCTCTCCGCCGTCTGCGGCTCCTGCTCGATTAGTTCAAAAATCCGCTGGGCACAGGCAAGCGCGTTTTGCAGCTCGGTGATCACCGAAGAAATATCGTTAAAGGGCTTGGTGTATTGGGTCGCATAGCTCAAAAAGCAGGTAAATCCACCAACGGTCAGTCCGCCGCTGCCGACCACCACCAGCGCGCCGACCAGCGCTACACCGGCATAGACTACCGAATTGACAAAGCGGGTGACCGGATTGGTCAGGGAGGAATAAAAAGTCGCCTTTAGAGAATAGGATGCCAGTGCCTGGTTGCGCTCGTCAAATCCGCGGATAGAATTTCGTTCCTGGGAAAAAGCCTTGACGGTTTTCTGGCTGGTCAGCCGTTCATTGATATATGCGGTCTGCTGCCCCTTTGCCTGTGCTTGTTTGCGGAACATGGCATAGCTTTTCTTGGCGATAAACCGGGCGGCAAACAGTGAAAGCGGCGTAACCAGTACCACCACCAGCGTAATTTTGACATCGATGCTCAGCATAAAGGCAATGGTACCCACAATGGTGGTCAGACCGGAAAACAGCTGCGAAAATCCGAGCAGCAAGCCGTCCGCCAGCGTGTCGGTATCGGCGACCACACGGCTGATCAAATCTCCGTGGGGGTGATTGTCCAGAAAGGACAGCGGCAGGATTTCAATGCGTCGGATTGCGTCGGTGCGAATATCCCGCACAATATTGGCGGTGATTTGATTGTTGATGGTATATTGCAGCCACTGGAATACGGCGGTAATCAGAATGATGATTGCCGCCTGGATGATCAGCGGCGAAAGCGTGGTGAAATCCACTTCTCCCGGCGCGACGATACAGTCGATCATATCGCCGAAAATCACCGGCAAGAGCAGAATCAAAATTGCACTCAGAAAGGAGAAGCTCAGCGACAGCACGGCGGCGGCTTTGTATTTGCCAATATAATCAAAGATTTTTTTTACTGTGCCTTTTTGTCCCTTCATGCCTTGCCCTCCTCATCCGGATATTGGGAATAATGGATTTCACGGTAAATATCGCAGCTTTTCATCAGCTCCTCATGGGTGCCCTTGCCGACAATCACGCCGTCGTCCAGTACCAGGATCGTATCACAGTCCTTCACGGAAACGGTGCGCTGCGACACAATAAAAATGCACATTTCCTTGCCGATTTCTGAAAGCGCCTGCCGCAAACGATAATCGGTGGCGTAATCCAGCGCGCTGGAGCTGTCGTCCAGGATCAGAATCTCCGGCTTTTTGACCAGCGCTCGGGCAATGGCAAGCCGCTGTTTTTGTCCGCCGGATAAATTGCCCCCGTTCTCGGCGATTTCGTATGATAAGCCGCCCTCCTTATCCATAACAAAATCCAGTGCCTGCGCCTTTTGCAACGCGTTTTTTAATTCCTCGTCCGTAGCGTTCGGATCGCCCCAGCGCAGGTTGTCCCGGATGGAGCCGCCCAGCAGTACCGATTTTTGTGGTACAATACCAATCTTTTTGCGCAGCGCGCCTTTCCCGATTTGGGATAGGGGAACCCCCCGATATGAAATCTCGCCGCTCTGGGCGTCGTAAAAGCGGGGGATCAGGTTGATCAGAGTGGTTTTGCCGCTGCCGGTGCCGCCGATAATACCAATGCGGCTGCCCTTTGGCGCGGTGAAATCAATATGCGAAAGTGCCGGCTCTGCGCCGTCATGGTAGGTAAAGGTCACATCCCGGAATTGCAAAAGAGGCGCGCCCGCAGAAAAGGCAGGAAGAGGAGCGTTTTCGTCGTCTGGTTCGTCTTCTGTCTCTTCGCCGATCAGCTCCGCCGTGCGGGAGGCGGACGCGGCGGCTTTGGTCATCGTGATAATCAGATCCGCCAGCTTGATCAGTTCAACCAGAATCTTTGCCATATAATTGTACAGTGCCACCACTTCACCCTGGCTCAGGTCGCCTTGATTGACTTTCAGGGCGCCGACATAAATCAAAAGGATGGTCGCAAAATTGATGATGATATAGGTCGAAGGTGTGAGCAGGGAAGTGATTTTTCCGGTAAATTTTTGGATTTTTGCCAGGGCGGCGGCAGTGGCGGAAAAATTTTCCACTTCCTTGTCCTCGCCCCGAAAGGCGCGGATGACCCGTACGCCGCGCAGATTGTCGCCGGTTGATTTGGTGATGCTGTCCAGCTTTGCCTGTACTTTCTTGAATAACTTGA
Source organism: uncultured Eubacteriales bacterium (assembly GCA_949296825.1). GTDB lineage: Bacteria > Bacillota > Clostridia > Oscillospirales > Acutalibacteraceae > RGIG2774. The sequence continues at coordinate 1,500 of CASFQZ010000104.1, read as the reverse complement.
TTCCCGCAAGCATGATCCCGAATACGATCACCGACAGCAGAGGCACCGTCCCGGTAAAGATCAGCGCACTTTTGGTGTCAATTAGAAAGGCGGCGATCACCGAGCCGAAAACCACAAAGGGCGAGCGCAAAAACAGCCGCAGCGTCATATTCACGCCGGACTGCACCCGATCAATATCGCCGGTCAGACGGGTGATCATGGATGGGATGCCGAAGGAATCGATCTGTGAATAGGAAAAGCCCTGAATACGCGAAAACGCTGCCAGTCGCAGACGGGATGCGAAGCCGATGGCAGCTTTGGCGGAAAAATACTGGGCGGTGACGGAAAACAAAAGTCCCAAAAGCCCCAGGGCGGCAATATACAGAGAATAGCGGACAATATACCCCCTGTCGCCTGCGCCGATGCCAAAATCAATGATGTCAGCCACCAAAACCGGAACAAACAGCTCCAGAAGCGCCTCAATCAGCTTAAACAGCGGCGCCAGCACGCACTCGGTGCGGTACCCCCTCATATACGAAAACAGCTTTTTCATAACAGCTCCCTTTTTCTTTTTCTTGCTGGTATTCTACCATAAATTCCTGTTCATTGCAAGGGAGCCCGCGCTGGCGGCACAACCGAAAAACAGTCGCCCCAAGTGGAGCGATTGCCGGTATCAGAAGGCAGTTTATGCACATGCCCGGGTGCTTTTCAAGGAGGAAGGAGGTATATGAGAAAGGGTTTTAGAAAAAATCGTGGTATAAAAAAACCGCCCATGTGGACGGTCATTTTTCTATATGATTTAGACATATAGTCAAGGTCATCATCGAAATCAAATACATTATCGGCTGTATTTTCTGAAAAACCTTGCGTGTTTTCCGTTGTGTTCTCAAATTCATTGGCTTCCGTCTTTTCGATTTTCTCATAGCTGACAGTACACATGCAATGCGGATGCGCAGGCGGTGTGGTAACGCTGGTTGTTTGCCGCCCATGGGTAAAGATAAAATCTTCTTCCATGCCGACTTCAGTACCGTCCAGTGCCGCGCAATAGGAGCAGGTGCGTTCGGTATCGGCGGTGCGCCAGATACGCTTGCATTCCCCCATTAAACCCTGTTGCTGCGCCTGTAAGACGGAAAGATAATGTCCGCCGTTATAGGACGCTGCAAGCTCTGTGCGGGCTATCATTTGCGCCCCTGCTAAGGGCGTTGGACAGGTAATTTCTCACCCTCACCCGGAATGAGTAGATTCAAATTTTTCCGTCTGCAACGCTTAAAAGACGATATAAAAAAACCGCCCACGAAGGACGGTTATTTGCTGTATCAGACGGGCAGTTTTGGCACATGCCCGGGTGCATGTCGAAGAAAAAGGAGGTACATGAGAAAGGGTTTTAGAAGAAATCGGGTATAAAAAAACCGCCCAGATGGACGGTTTTACTGATTAAATCAGAGCGTCATGCCCAAAAATCAAAAGAACCGTCCTCATTCTGGGAGCAGCTCTTTAGATGTTTTTAAGTAGAAAAGCTTG
>CASFQZ010000103.1 GCA_949296825.1 uncultured Eubacteriales bacterium | reverse complement strand
CTTCTCCATATCATTCCGATCCTTTCCGGATATTTCAGTCAACGCCGCGTACTATCTCTCATAAATCGTGCAGACAACAGTCCAATACAGCAACAAGCACAAAGAACGGGCACACGACGCAATGTAAAGTTATTCTACCATTCGTGCGAGGCGGGAATCGTCGCCGAGCGCTATGATACAATGTTCTCAGGTGGGCGTGAAACGCCCGTCACCGCGCAGCGGGGACAAATCCGCTGTCAAGCGGATTTAGACTTGAGGTTATTATACCCCAAAGCCCTGTTTTTGGCAAGCCTTTCCTTATCCTTTCTTTGAAAACTTCAACAGGTATTTTACCGTAATTATGTTCTTTTTTAAGACAGACTATTGCAAATTTCTATCTTTTCTTCTATAATAGAATCGATTCAATTTCCCGCTCCTTTTATCAATCCTTCAAATAAAGAGGCAAAGGGGTAGCTCTCCATGACAAAAAAACAAAACAATAAAAAAGAAAAGCCTGCGCAAAATATGGAATTTGACCCGTCCGGGCACCGGCAGCGAATGAAAGAGCAATATGAAAAAAATGGTTTTTCATCTTTTCGAGATTATGAACTGCTGGAAATGCTGCTGTTTTTCTCCATTCCCCGCCGGGACACCCGCGTCCTCGCCCGCAGACTTCTAAACACCTTCGGTGATCTGAACGGCGTATTCAATGCATCCGAGGCGGAGCTTTGCACCGTCCAAGGCATTGGAGAAAAAACTGCGGAATTCCTTTGCTTTTTTCAACAGCTTTCCGATGAATATCTACGGCGGCTTCGCATGGATGATTTCAAAACCAATCAATCCATATACCATCCTGCTATTCCGGATTATGAAGCGCATCGACATCTGTTAAAGGCCTTTGACGCGGATGAGCCGCCTTTCTTTTCCGTCCTATGCAAAAACAGCGCCGGAATGATCCTGTTCTGTAAAAAGATTGAAGGCTCCATGGAGGAAGCCCTTTTGCAAATCAAAAGGCTGATTGCAGAAAAAACAACGTTTTTCATCACAGTCGGACACCATTTAGCCCATTCCATTGACCATCCGGACCAGAGCGATCTGGATGCCGCCGCTTCGCTTATCTCCGTCTCGGTGCATATGGACGTAATTTTTCAGGATTATGTGATTTTCACGCCGGACAAGATGCATTCTTTGGAGTTAATGTATTATCTAAAAGGATATCGCGTTTGACCGGAGGCAGACTCATGAACCATTTTATTGTCGCTCTTTTGCAGCTACAGCCAGAAAAAAGCATGGAAAAAAATATGGAAAAGGGGCTTATCGCCTGCCGGCAAGCCAAGAAAATGGGCGCCGATCTGGCGGTTTTTCCGGAAATGTGGAGTATCGGCTATCAGCCGCCCTTCCTGCCGGAAAAAGCCATAACGACAGACAGCGATTTTGTCGAGCATTTCCGCCGGGAAGCGAAAGACCTTTCCATGGCAATCGCCGCCACTTTTTTGGAGCAATACAAACCGCTGCCGCGCAACACCGTTCGTGTTTTTGACCGATACGGACGCGATATCCTGACCTACGCCAAGGTGCATACCTGCGATTTCGGCGACGAAAACATTCTGACGCCGGGGGACACATTTCCAGTTGCAGCGCTGGATACCGACAAAGGAACCGTAAACATCGGCGCGATGATCTGCTATGACCGGGAGTTTCCCGAAAGCGCACGGTTGCTGATGCTCGGCGGCGCGGAAATCGTGATTGTACCCAATGCCTGTCCGATGGAAATAAACCGCCTATCCCAGCTGCGTGCGCGCGCCTTTGAAAATATGATCGGCATTGCGACCGTCAACTACCCTTACGGACAGCCGGACTGCAACGGTCACTCCTCCGCCTTTGACGGCATCGCCTACCGCCCGGGCGAAACCGGTTCGCGCGATACGCTGATTGTAGAAGCAGGCGAGCGTGAGGGTATTTACCTCGCCGATTTTCCGCTGTCACAGCTGCGCGATTACCGGAATACAGAAGTCCACGGCAACGCCTACCGTCACCCGAAAAAATATACGGCACTGGTCGAAGAAAAAAGAGAAGCGCCTTTTCTTCGTCCCGATTACCGTCCCTGATTTTCCGTAAAAAAAAGAAGATCGACTGTCAATCAGCCGATCTTTTTTCCGTCTATTCAGCAGCTCAATCCCTGTTTTTTCAAAAAGCGCAGGAACGCCGCCATACATTTTTTTGCTTCCAACGTCTGGAAATTCAGATGATAGCAATGATTATTGAACAACCCGCCGCAGTGATAACTCTCCACCGTTTTGCAGATATCCCTCAATTTTTGTTCCATCACCGCGCCCTGTCCGACGCAAATCAGATCATCCTCCGCCCAGGCGATAAAGACCGGACACCAGTTTTCATTGACAAATTCAATGGGCGCAACATAATTGATGTAAGGGTAATCCTTCATATTGGTCAGCTTTCGGTTTACACGGTAACCAAAGAGCATACTTGCCGTATCCTGGATCAAATCCGGCGGCAGGGTGCCGCTGGTTAAGGTCTGAACATCGTATATTCCGCAGAAGGGCGCAATGGCAGCCAGCTTCACCTTCAACTCATGCCCGCCGACCGCTTTGCGAAGCTCGGCGTCATACGCCAGCGCCGCCACATAGGCGGTCAAATATCCACCGGAAGAATCGCCGGTGACAATAATTTTATCAAGATCAATCGGATATTCCTGTGCCAGCGTCGGCAGAAAATTCAGCGCGTCTACGCAGTCATTGCACAGCGTCGGGAAAACCACCTCAGGGGGCATCCGGTAATTGATATCGAACACAAAATAGCCGTTATGGGCATAAAACTCGCAGAGAGATTCACGATAGTCCTTATCCCCCATCACAAAACCGCCGCCGTGAATGTTCACTATAATCGGGAATTTGACCCCGGACGCCATACGGTTCTTATCATAAAAAATATTGCCCGATGTTGAGCGCCCGCCCAGATCACTGTACTGCACATTGGGCACCTGCTCAATCAGGGAAAAATGCACATGGTTCTGCATCTGGTAGCAAATGATATCCACTGCTTTGAATACAAGCTGAGATTTGGAAAGCATACCCATCCTCCTTCAAAAAAACAGCGGGACTGAAAGCCGCGAAGCCCGCCGAATATTTTAATTTATTTTACCAATCAAATCATACGCGCATTCGGCATTCTTATGAACGAAAGATGAATAGAAATCCCGCCTCCGGGAACGGAAGCGGGAACCAATCAGATATTTTCGTTCTTCAGCGTATCCACCGGATTATCCTTTTTCAGTTTAAGGAAAGAATACAGCATGGAGCTGAACACTACCGCAAAGACCGCAAAAGCTGCAATGAGAAAATATTTCCACGGCAGAGCCGCGATGTTTTCCACCATATCCCGCGATAGATATCGAATTCCCAGTGACGTCAAAACCGACAGCGGCAAACCAATCAAAAGTGCGTGGGTACCGTAGATCAGGCACTCATAGTTCATCATCCGAATCAACCCTTTACGATCCATACCTATGCTGCCGAGCATCGCATAATCCCGACGGCGCAGGGCGATATTGGTCGAAATTGTATTGAACACATTGGCTGCCGAAAGCAGAGAAATCAGAATAATAAAACCGTAGGCGAAGGTCTGTACCACCGTCAGCATCGCGTGAACAGCTTCATCCTCTGCCGCATAATTATGCAAACTTCGATAGCCGACCCCCAGATTTTCCATCGTTTTTTCCAGTTCCGGCTGTAGCGCCACAGCGTCCGCAGATGACACAAACAAAGACGGTGAAGTCAGAAGAGAGGCGTCGGCTGAGGACAGGGGACGAACCAGCAGCGGCTGGGCTATATTGCTGTACCCCATCGGCAATGCATCGGTCACAGCGCCGATTGAAAGCTCCGCCGCCGTCACCGGACGCTGTATGGCATCAACAGGCAATCCGCTCTCATCATAAATCCAATCGCTATCCGCCGGTACATACACGCGATAATAGACCCCATCCCGCCGGATCATTTCATAGGAATTGTATCCATCAATGGTCTCCTCCTCGTCGGCAAGAAAAACCGGCAAGCGTTCCACGCCCTCTTCGTAAAAATTAAAGGCGCTGGTCTTTTTCTCCCATGTTTCCGTTTCCTCGTTATATATCTCATTGGTAAAAGACGCGTGATTGCAAAGCAAATACACCGGCTGCGACGCATCATAAAAAGAGGTTTTATCTGCGCCGGCGGGAAGCAGCGCATCAAACGCCTCGTCATTGAGGTAAAGAATCGAAATGCTGCTTACTATCGGCATTTCATCGCCGGAGTACGCCTTCACATGGTCGATATATTTCTCGGTCATCGGCGCCTCCTCCAACGGGACACCACCGTACGTCTCCTGCGAAATCGCAAAATCCTTCACGCCGTCCAGCTCATTCAATCCGTTCTGCAAGTTCTGCCACGGCACGGATGCGTTCAAGTCTGCGCGGATATCATGATCCGCCACATCCATCGTGTCCTCCGCCGCACCAATCAGTACATCAATGAATGCGCCGGCGGAAACAAAAAGCACAACACTCATGGCAAGAGCCAAAATGGTGTTGGCATATTTGCGGCGGCTGCGATGAAAATATTTTTGCGCCAACGCCGCGCCGATACCAAACCGGCGCAGAAAAGCGGTCGAAAATTCCCGACTTCTCTTCTGCTTCGACACTTTGATTTCTTTGGTCTGACGTATGGCTTCCAGCGCGCTGGCCCGCATCGCCCGACGCGCCGGAACGCGAGCGGAAAGAAAGACCGTTCCCGCTGCAATCAGGACCGCCGCTGCAACGGCAAGGGGATGCACGACCAACGTCAGCGGAATCTCAGTGCCGATATAGGTGCCGATGGACTCTCCTAGCAGACGCAGCGTGATCCCGATGCCGACGATGCCGGAAAGGCAGCCGATCGGAATGCCAATCAGGCTGACCAGCGCCGCTTCGGTATACACACAGCGACGAATCTGCTTTGCCGTTGCCCCCACCGAAGACAGGATACCAAACTGACGGGTCCGTTCACCGACTGAGATTGAAAAAACGCTGTAAATCAGCGAAACCGAGCCGATAAAGATCAGCGCCAGTAATATACAACCAAAGCTGACCAGCATCGCGGGAATATTGGAATATTTACTCACGCCCTGAAACGCCAGGAGCTCCCAGTTAGCATCATAACCGGTCTTCGGCATCTCATGCTCCAGAATCACCGCATCCGTATCCCTGGACGGATTCGATAACCGAAAATACACCTCGTAAATCCCATCGGAAGAAAGACTGCCGCCGCCGGTCAAAGCGGTATATCCCGGCGCGGTATAATTTTCAAACACCGGGCGCTCGTAATAACCGGCAACCGTAAAGGCTTGCTCCTTTGCGCCGACAATCTGCTCCTGTATTTCATCGTCATATGGGTTATTCTGATTAAGATTCTCTCCGTCGCTTTGCCGTGAACCGATATTCAGCGAGATGGTTCCGCCAACCGGAATTTTTACTCCGCCAAAGGAAAGATAATGCTCCGGCAGGAGGATTTCATTCCTGTTCTGCGGGTATCTCCCCTCGGTCAGATGAACGGGCATGTTTTCAAAAAATGCCGCATCGGTTTGCAGCACATAGAAATAAGGCTTGCCCGTATTTTCGGTTTTCGCCTCAGCGTAGCCCAGCTCCCGGGCGCTGTACACCGCATCGACCCGGTCATCGGCGGCAAGATTCAACCCCCAGCTGCCACTGACAGCGGACACCGCAAAATGATAATTTCCCCGCTGATCGATCATGACCCGTTCGCCCCAGTTAAAGGCGCTGGAAAGCAGAGACGTTACTGCGGTAAACATGGCGGCGGATAAAATAACGCCGACAATTGTCACGATGGTGCGGGTGCGGTTTTCCCGCATGGAGGCGAGGGTGACTTTGGTCAGGACTTTCATCTTCCCGTCACCTCATCCCGTACGATCTTTCCATCTTCCAGTGTGATTACGCGCCCCGCCTGCAAGGCGATGTTTTCATCATGGGTAATAATCAGGATGGTCTGTCCGTATTTCCGGTTTGATTCCTTCAAAAGCTGCACGATCTCCTGGCTGTTTTTGGAATCCAAATTCCCGGTTGGCTCATCCGCCAGCACAATCGCCGGAGCGTTCATCAGCGCCCTGCCAATGGAAACTCGCTGCTGCTGCCCGCCGGAAAGCTCGTTGGGCAGGTGTTTTTCCCGTCCGGCAAGCCCCAACAGACCGATCAACTCCGTCAACCGCTCCGTATTGACCTCTCTTCCGTCCAAAAGCACCGGCAATGTCATGTTCTCCCGCACATTCAGCACCGGGATCAGATTATAAAATTGATAAATCAATCCCACTTCCCGCCGGCGGAATATCGCCAGCTGCTCATCCGTGCAGGCGTAAATATCCTTACCGCCCACAAAAACCTTACCGTCGGTGGGATGATCGACGCCGCCCAAAATATGGATCAGCGTGGATTTTCCCGATCCGGAAGGTCCGATGATGGAAAGGAATTCGCCTTTCTGCACCGAAAAGGAAACGCCGTCCAGCGCTTTGACCTGATTGTCGCCGCTGCCGTAAATTTTAGTCAGATTTTCTGTTCTTAAGATTTCCATAAGAACCACTCCCTCTTTATTTTTACGGCTTCATTTTACCGCCCCATGCTGACAGCCCGGTGACTTTCCGGTGACAATTCCGTCATATTTCTTTTATACGCTGCTTTTATAAAATCGAATCGAAAACCGTGCGCCGCCCTCCGGCGCATTGGAGGCTTTGATCGTCGCGCCCTGTGCCGTCAAAATCCGGCGTGTCAGTGCCAGCCCGATGCCGACACTTTTTTCGGAGGAATTTTCCCCTTTATAAAAACGCTCGAACAGATGCGGCAAATCAGTTTTGGTAAATCCCTTGCCGCTGTCCTGCACAATCAATTCGGTATAAATCGGATTTTCGCTGCCGGTCACACGAATTGTACCCTCCGCCATATGCTCAGTGCAGTTTTTCAAAAGATTTCCCACCGCCTCCGTCGTCCAATCCATATCGCCGACAAAACCGCCGGAAACCGCTGTTTCAAGCCGCTGCCCCTTAATCTCCATCACAAGCTCCAACGGCTTGGCTGCTGCTCGCACTAAATCGGAAAGAGCAACGGGCTCACCCTTCATTTTCACCGCCCCGGCATCCAGCCGCGCTAATTTCAGCAGAGCGCTGATCAGCCAGTCCACCCGCTCCAACTGTTCCTCCGTAGCACGGCAAAGCATCTGACGCTTTTCCTGCGCAAGAGTGGGCTGCTGCATGGATGCATTGTTCAACCGAATGGCGGTCAACGGCGTGCGCAGCTGGTGAGAAATATCGGCGAGGGAATTGGCGAGCATGGTTTTGTCCGCCTGCAATTGCTCCGACTGCTCTCCCAGACGAATCACCAGTCGCCGCAGTTCGCTGTGCAGGATCGAAAGTTCCCCTTCGTCATACAATTGCGGATCAAAGGCGCCCTTGCCATGGAGAATACGATCAATCTCATCCGCCGTCAGGCGTATGGCGCGATAGCGGCGACGGCTGTCCCATAAATAAACCGCCAGCGCCGCCGCACCGCAGAAGAGCGTCACCGCTCCGGCTGCCGGATGCAGAAAAAAACAGACCGTCGCGCAGACCAAAAACAAAACGGCGAGCCAAAGCGCCGTTTTCTTTACATAAGGATTTCTTGTCACTTCCATATTATTCCCCCGCTTTATAGCCGATGCCGCGCACCGTTCGGATCAACGCAGGCTCGGCGGGATCGTCCTCAATTTTCGTACGAAGCCGCTTAATATATACGGTCAAAGTGTTGTCGTTGACATATTCTCCCGCTGCATCCCAAATATCATTGAGAATCTGCCCGCGGGTCAGCACCTGTCCGCGATGATTCAAAAAGACCAACAGCAGCCGGTATTCCAGGGCGGATAAAAAAATTTCCTCTCCATTTTTCGTCACCTGCGCCTTGTCCAAATCGATTCGCAGCGGTCCAAAGGACACCACAGATTGTCCGCGCCCCGCCCGACGAAGCACCGAGCGAATACGCGAAAGAAGCTCGCGCGGGCGCACCGGCTTGGTGATATAATCGTCCGCCCCCATATCCAGCCCCGCCACCACGCTGTATTCATCGTCGGAGGCTGTTAAAAAAATCACCGGCAAATCTCCCGCGGATTTAATATAAGTGCAAACCGAAAAACCACTGCCATCCGGCAAAGACACATCCAGAAGTGCCAGATCATAGGAATTCTGCTCCAGTTTTTCCTCTGCCTCCCGGCGACCGGCAGCATGATCCACCGCAAAGCCTTCTCCGCTTAAAAACGCCGCAATCGACGACGCCACCGCACGGTCATCCTCCACCAACAACAATTTTTGCACACCCACACCTCCAATGTTTTTTTCATTATACGACAGCAGTAAGGACCTGTCAACCGAACAAAATGAAGCACCAAAAAGGAAAAAGGACGGTCTTTCGACCGCCCTTTCTCCTTGGGGAAGAGAAAATAAAATGAAAAGGAATTAGCAAAAAAAATAGATTCACTACGCTTTGTAGTATATCCGATGACCATAGCAAAATATTTACAGAAATATGTATTTTTTGTAAACATTGGGCAAGTCTGTCTATTTCTCCCACGATTACGACTGATTATGTTTTTCTTGTTCAATCAAAAAAAAGAAGACGCTGTCTGCGGTGAAATATCAAAAATGCGGGAACTGCTGCTTGCAAAAACCGCCGAAAAATAGTATACTATATAAAATACCTGAGAAAAGGATGATGATTGATGCTTTGCCGCGATTATTCGGAAAAATTCGGGAAAGAAGGTCTGACCTTTGACGACGTTCTGCTGATTCCCGCCGAATCCGACGTATTGCCAGCGGATGTGGATGTTTCCACCCAACTGACCAAAACCCTCAAACTGAACACCCCCATTATGACAGCTGCGATGGATACCGTTACCGAATCCGCGATGGCGATTGCCATCGCCAGGGAAGGCGGAATCGGCGTCATTCATAAAAACATGTCCATTGAGAGCCAGTGCGCCGAAGTGGACAAGGTCAAGCGCAGCGAAAACGGCGTCATCACCAATCCCTTTTATCTCGGTCCGGATAACTTTGTTTATGAAGCAAACGATCTGATGCAAAATTACCGCATTTCCGGCGTGCCGATCTGCGACGAAACCGGCAAGCTGATCGGCATTCTGACTAACCGGGATCTGCGCTTTATGACCGATTTCAACGTTAAAATCCGCGACGTCATGACCAAAGATCACCTAATCACCTCCCATGTAGGCACCACCTTGTCCGAGGCGCAGGAGATCCTGCGGAAATATAAAATCGAAAAGCTCCCGCTGATCGACAATGAGGGCAAACTGAAGGGTCTGATCACCATCAAGGATATTGAAAAAGCCGTTCAGTATCCCAACTCCGCCCGCGATGCGAAAGGACGGCTGCTTTGCGCCGCCGCCATCGGCGTTACCGCTGACATCCTGGACCGGGCGAGCGCACTGGCGGAGCGGGGCGTAGACGCTTTTGTTCTGGATTCCGCCCATGGGCACAGCAAGAATATCCTGCATTGCGTCGCAAAAGTCAAGGCGGCGTTCCCCCACATTTCCGTCATTGCCGGTAATGTGGCGACGGCGGAAGCAACCAAAGCGCTGATTGATGCCGGCGCGGACGCGGTCAAGGTTGGCATCGGTCCCGGCTCCATCTGCACGACCCGCATTGTCGCGGGCATCGGTGTGCCCCAGATCACCGCAATCTATGACGCAGCCTGTGAAGCGGACAAGCACGGCATCGCCGTGATCGCCGACGGCGGCATTAAATATTCCGGCGAAATCGTTAAGGCGCTGGCGGCGGGCGGCAGCTGTGTCATGCTCGGTTCGCTGGTCGCCGGATGCGAGGAATCCCCCGGCGATACCGAAATTTATCAGGGAAGAAAATTCAAGGTCTATCGCGGCATGGGCAGCATCGCCGCCATGAACTGCGGCAGCCGTGACCGCTACTTCCAAACAAACAACAAAAAGCTGGTTCCCGAAGGCGTCGAAGGCCGCGTGCCCTATAAGGGCTTGCTGTCCGAAACCATTTACCAGATGGTCGGCGGCTTGCGCGCCGGCATGGGCTATTGCGGCTGCGCCACCATTGAAGAGCTGCGCACCAAATCGCGCTTTGTCCGCATCACCAACGCCGGTCTGGTAGAAAGTCATCCGCATGACGTTTCCATCACCAAGGAGGCGCCGAACTATTCCGGCAATTTCTGATTATATTCTTTCCGGCTCCGCCCCACGGCGCGCCGAAAGCCCGTGCGGCGACATTGCCTTTTGCCGCTGCGGGCTTTTTTGTTTTATCCTGCAAAAAACGGAGGTACAGCCATGAACATCATCCATGCGGAAAATCATAAAATTCTGCCCGGGAAAGATATCTCCGCCCCCCTGCATCAATTGCTGAAAAACTTTCCCGAAAACACCGGCGAAACCACCCTTCTGTTCCAGAAGGGAACCTACTATCTCAACGCACTGCACGCGGAAAAGCATATCCTTTATATCACAAACACCGCCGCAGACGACGAATACAAAGAGGGAGAAACGCCCCATCGGCAGACGGTCGCCCTCTATTTGCAGGGCGCAAAAAACCTGACAATTGACGGTGCGGAATCGATTTTTGTCCTGGACGGAAGGGCAACCCATCTTGCGCTGGAGAACTGCGAAAACCTGACGCTGAAAAACATCGAGCTGCGCAGCAGCCATCCTCCCATGCACGATCTGCGCGTAACAGCCGTCAATTTTTTCAGCGTGGATTTTCTTCTGGACAGCGACAGTCTGTATACCGTCGAAAAAGGAAAGCTTTATTTTTACGGCAGCGATTATCATCTGCGGGCGGATAAGGACGCCCTGATTTCCTTTTGGATTCCCCGATCTCGTAAAAATACGCCCCAGCTTATCGAGCGAACCCGTCACCCTCTGGCGGGCGCCGGCAGAATTGAAGATCTCGGCAACGGATTTATCCGCGTCCACTATCTGAACACCACGCGCTTTCGTGTCGGCGACTGTTTTACCCTGTATGATGTGCGCCGCCAGCATGTCGGAATTTTTATCAACCGCTGCAAAAACATTACTTTAGACAATATCAAACAGCGCCACAACGAATCCCTGGCGCTGGTCGTCCAGGACACGGAAAACATCACAGTCAGCCGATCGGAATTTGCACCGGAGCCGGGCAGTGTCCGACAACTTGCTTCTGCGGCAGATTTTATGCAATTCTGTATGTGCCGTGGAAAAATCACCGTGCAAAGCTGCCGCTTCCGCGGCGCGGGCGATGATTGCATGAACGTACACGGCATCCATTTTATTCTCGAAGACATCAAAGATAACCTCTGGATCGTCCGTTTTATGCATCCGCAGACCCATGGCTTTAACCCGCTGCGCATCGGAGATACCCTGGCGCTGATTCATCCGCAAACCCTGTTGGAATTTGACAGAGTCCGGATTCTGGAATCAGAGCTGCTGGACGAAATGCGCATCCGCCTAACTGTCGACGCGCCGGAAAAGGGGATGAAGGGTGCGGCGGTGGAGGACATCAACGCCTGTCCGGATCTTTTGTTTCGGGATAATATTCTTTCTAAAATCGTCACCCGCGGGCTTCTGGTCACCACCCGCGGCAAGGTCGAAATCATCAACAACCACTTTGTCGGCACCGCCATGAGCGGCATTTTGCTCTCCGACGACGCGAAAAGCTGGTACGAAAGCGGGATGTGCCAAAATGTTCTGATCCAGGGCAATCGCTTTGCCTATTGCGGCGCGCCGCCGATTCTGATCAAGCCGGAAAACAGCCGTCACGAGGGCGCGGTGCATCAGAATATCTCCATTTTGGACAACAGCTTTGAACAGTTCCCCGGCACTGCCGTTTCCGCGCGCTCCGTTCATCATCTTACTCTGTCAGGCAATCGCCTCAGTCAAGGAAAGCTCCTGCAAGCCGAGCACTGCACCCGGGTCCAAACCGACGAAGCGAATCGCTGATACCAATATCCAGATATAAAAAGAACCTTATCCGATGGAGACGGATAAGGGCCTTTTTGTTTCCGCCACAGCTGCAACAGGCATACAACGGAAGCCGCAGCGCTTCGCTGTTTTTGTCTCTTCGCCGCCGCTATGCTATGTTCAATTGCTCCACGATACCGTCGGCAATGGCGGCGGCAATTTGCAGCCTGCCCGCTTCACTCATCAAAAAATCACAATCCTCCTCATTGGAAAGATAACCGCATTCCACCAGCACTGACGGGCAGTTTTCCGTTCGGGTCACAGCAAAGGGGTAAAATTTAATGCCGCGGTCGCTTTCCGCCGCTTTCGCTTCATCCGCCTGATACAGCGCACCGTATACCTCCGCCATTTGCCGGTGAATGCTGTCTGCCAGCGGCTGAGAAAAATTCTCATAATAGAAGGTATGGGTACCAAATAGGTCGGGCGTTTCCGAGCTGTCGCAATGGATGGAAACAAACAGCGTCGGAGAATACTTGCGAATCATGGCAATGCGCGTATCCAGACTAACATCCGATTCCTCACGCCGGGTCATCAGCACTTTTACGCCCCGGGCAGCAAGGCAATCGGCAACCTTTTCCGCGATATTCAGCGTCACGGCGCTCTCATATTCCTCTCCCAGACTGGAGGCGCCGGGGTCACTGCCGCCATGACCGGGATCCAGCATCACCACCGGGGAAGAATCGGTCGTGATATTTTTCTTAACCACAAACTCAAACCTTCCGTTTTTATCCAATGAATAGGAAACGCCATAAAATTCGCCCCGCTTTTTCAGCTTCAGGCGCAGCGTGCCTCCATCCTCTTCTGGAATCCATTCCCAGGAACGAATCACATCGCTTTCCGAAAAATCCAGCTCACCAGAAAAGGCTATTGTCCGCGAAAAATGAATATCCAAATATTCCGCAGTATATTCTTCCACATTGTAAGCGCGCTCCAGATAACCGACATAATATTCCTGCGGCTCCGTACGCATCTGAACAGGCACCGCCCATTGAGTATCCAAGGTAAACTTGACACCGTTCGCCGACATGCCGCAAGTACTGACAGCAAGCGTATTCTCCGGCAGCAAAAAGCCGTTTTCCATGATTTGCAGGTATTCATCGTTGACTTTGACGCCGCTTTCCAGCACATAAACAGGATTGTCCGCGCTGCCCTCAACAGAAACGACCCGATCTACCGTGCCGCGCGTCAAAGCTGAGCACAAGGGGTTGGAACGGTTGTCGCTGGTTGCACCGTCGGTACATTCGGCGTAAGGGACGATCACCTCTGCCATTCTGCCGGTACCTGCACCATTATCCCGATACGGCGTCAATAGCGATCCCCCGTTGTCCTCATAATAGGAGTAGCGCATATCCTCCTCTTTTACCTTTGCCGTTGTAATCTTTCCGATGCCGACCAGCACATTTTTCGTTCCGGAATGCAGCACAACAACCAGCGCAGCGATCAAAACGACAATGATCACCGCCATACCGATTATCAGCTTTTTGTAAGAAATTTTTTTGGTTCGGTAATATCCTTTCTTTTTCAAACAACGATTCACCTGCTCTTTGTCCATTCCCGTCGCCCATCCATTCTTTGCTAAAAACATATGAATCTACGGCATGTAAAAACACTGGGAAATGTTTTCTTTTATTTTTTCGTTCGTCCATCTCGCTTATTTTAGCACAGAACCGGTCGAAGCGCGTCGATTATTAACAAAAATTCATAAAACCTTTTTTCTTTTGTTTCTGTATTTTTCCAGGCAAACAAAAAACGGCAGTATGGCAAAAAAACCATACCGCCGTTTTTTTCAGAAACAATCAGGTGCGAATCTGCCCTTTTCCGCGAATCAGATATTTCTGTGTCACCAGCTCAGGCAAGCCAACGGGGCCCCTGGCATGAAGCTTCTGGGTAGAGATGCCGATCTCCGCACCAAAGCCAAATTCTCCGCCGTCTGTGAACCGAGTGCTGGCATTGACATAAACAGCCGCCGAATCGATCAGCGCCAGGAATTTTTCCGCACTGTCATAGCTTTGCGTAATAATTGCTTCGCTGTGATGGGAGCTGTATTTGTTGATATGACGAATCGCCTCATCCAGACTCTTCACAACCTTAACGGAAATCTTATAGTCAAGATATTCCTTGCCCCAATCCTCTTCCGTTGCAGGCGTAATATCTTTCATGATCCGGCAGGCGATTTCATCACCGAAGATCTCAACATTCTTTTTCCGCAGCCGCTCAGCAATGATCGGCAGAGCCCAGCGCGCGACCTTCTCATGCAAAATCAGACTTTCCGCCGCATTGCAGACCGAAGGACGGCTGAGTTTCGCATTGCAGACAATCTCCGCCGCCATGGCAATATCCGCATTTTCATCCACATAAATATGGCAGTTGCCCGTACCAGTTTCAATGACCGGCACGGAAGCATTTTCCATCACAGAGCGAATCAAACCGGCGCCGCCGCGCGGAATCAGAACGTCAATATACCGATTCAAACGCATCATTTCCAGCGCGGATTCCCGGGTTGTATCCTCCACCAGCTGTACGCAATCGGAAGGCAAGCCGACTCTTGCCAGCGCCTCGCGCATAACCGCTACGATTGCGACATTGGTCTGGATCGCCTCTTTGCCGCCCCG
This sequence comes from uncultured Eubacteriales bacterium, assembly GCA_949296825.1. Taxonomy (GTDB): domain Bacteria; phylum Bacillota; class Clostridia; order Oscillospirales; family Acutalibacteraceae; genus RGIG2774. The sequence goes on along the minus strand of CASFQZ010000103.1, from coordinate 13,556 downwards.
CAGAATTACTGCGTTGCCTGCCTTCAGACAGAGCGCCGCCGCGTCAATGGTTACATTGGGACGGGATTCAAAAATCACACCAATTACGCCCAGAGGCACCGTCACTTTTTCAATGGTCATGCCGTTGGCATGGGTGCTGCCGCCGGTGACCCGACCGACCGGATCCGGAAGAGCAATAATCTCCTGGATGGCGTCGGCACTTTTTTCGATCCGCCGCACATCAAAGGTCAGCCGGTCCAACATCGCATCGCTCATGCCGCTGCCTTTTGCGATCAGCAGATCCTGCGCATTGGCTGCGGCGATTTTGCCGGAGTTTTTGTAAAACGCTTCGTACATCTCCTGCAAAGCGCGGTTTTTTACCATCGTTCCCGCACTCGCCAACGCATAGGATGCCGCCTTGGCTCTCTCGCCAATCGTGGTCAAATTCACATTCATTCCTTTTCACCTTTCTTTCTTCGCTTTAAAAAATGTACCGATACTTCTCCCGTCCACCAGTTTATAAATATCCTCGGGAGAATTCCCGTTCATTATTACCGTATCAATTCCTGCGTTTGTCGCCACTTTCGCCGCATGGAGCTTGGTCACCATGCCGCCGGTGCCCTGCTTGGTACCGCTCTCTCCTGCCAGCGCCTCAATTTCCGGCGTAATTTCATCTACAAAAGGAATTAACCGAGCCTCGCTGTCCAGCTGCGGATTGCCTGTAAACAAACCGTCCGTATCGGTCAGGATCACCAATGCGTCAGCGTGTATAAGCTCCGCAACGATCGCGGACAGGCTGTCATTGTCGCCATAGGCAATCTCTTCCACGGCAACGGAATCGTTTTCGTTAACAATCGGAATGGCTCCGTAACGAAACATCTGCGCAAAGGCATTGACCAGATTTTCCCGTCGCTCCTCATTTTCTACATCGCTTTTGGTCATCAAAAGCTGCCCGATAATTTTGCCGTATTCAGAAAAGAATTTATCATATGTAAACATCAATTCGCACTGTCCGATACATGCCGTCGCCTGTCTGGACGGCATATCATGAGGCTTTTCTGGCAATCCCAATTTACCAACGCCGACGCCGATGGCGCCGGAGGTCACCAGCGCGATATCTACGCCGGAATTGGAAAGGTCAGAAAGCACCCGAACAATGGACGCCAACCGGCGCAGATTGGTTTTGCCGGTCGAATATGTCAACGTGGAAGTGCCTACCTTAAAAACAATGCGTTTTGCGTCTTTCAAATGCCTCATTGCGCTTTTCCCGCTTCCTCATTTTTCTTTTTATTAAACATCAATGTTTCGCCGCTGATCCGCTCACAGGCCCGCAGCGTTTGCGCTGCCGGGAGACCCATGATGGAAAAAAAATCCCCGTCAATTTTTTTGATGAAAAGCCGTCCGAGCCCCTGGATGCCATAAGCGCCCGCCTTGTCAAAGGGCTCGCCGGTATTTAGATAATCCTCGATCTGTCGATCCGTCAAAGGATAAAATTCCACCCTGCTGGTGTTGACAAAAGATTCCTTTTTTTGACCAAACAGCAGGCAAACCCCGGTACAAACCTCATGAACCTGTCCCGACAAAAGTCGCAGCATCCTTGCCGCGTCTGCACGATTTTGTGGTTTGCCGAGGATCTGCCCGTCCAACGCCACCACGGTATCGGACGCGAGAATCCCTTCCCCCGGCGCAGCATTTTTCTGTGCGCAAAAGGCTTTTCGCTCTGCCAAAAGAAGAGCCGCTTCTTCCGGTGCGATACCGTCAGGCAGGGTCTCATCCGCGTCGGTCGGCGCGATCCGCGTTGGCATTAAGCCGATCTGCTCCAATATCTCCCGCCGCCTTGGCGAGGCGGAAGCCAATACAAGATTCATAAAAACGCCTCCGCAATCCGTGCTGCTTCTTTTGCGTCAGCTGCTATCTGCGCTCCCAATTGTTCCAGAGAATCAAATTTAATTTCCGGACGCATATATTCCAAAAGCGATACCCTTGGATTCTTTCCATATAAATCGCCCCGGAAGCCCTCAATATATGTTTCACTGCGCGGTTTGCTGTGTCCAATGGTAGGGCGCAGCCCGATGTTGGTCACCGCCGCATATTTCTTCCCTTCCGTCTCCACCATGGACGCATATACACCATAGCGGGGAACCAGAATCTCCTGCGGAAAAAATTGATTGATGGTCGGCGCGCCCAAAAGCCGTCCGCGCTGATCGCCGAGCACAACGGTGTAATCATAGGAATACGGCTCGCCGAGCATTCCGTTTGCTGTCGTCATATCCCCGCGCAGCAGCGCCTCGCGAATGGCAGTGGAGGAAACCGGCTTTCCCCGGAAGCATATTTCAGGGCTGACGGCAACCCGGATCCCATATTTTTCACAAAGAGAGCAAAGCATCTGCGAATCACCGGCGGCATCTTTTCCGAACCGGTAATTATACCCACAGCTGACCGAAGACGCCCGCAGCTCGCCTTTTAAGATACAGCGGACAAATTCTTCGGGCGAAAGAGAACGAACCGCAGGATAATCATACGTCAAGACGAAAATCCCCTGCGCCTGCAGGCGTTTTACGCAGTCCGCTTCGCTCATCAGCAAAAAGGGCTTTGCACCTTCTGTCAGAGCGGGATGCTCCCGAAATTTCAGCACCGCGGGCGCCGCCTGACCGGCACAGTGCATCATTTGCGTAATTACCGCGCGATGCCCCACGTGCAGCCCGTCAAAATTGCCGAGCGCCACCGCTGTTTCCCGCCCATTCAATGGTGCAAGATCATATACAAAAGGCAAATCTGCCACCACCTGAAACCATCAACATCCCGGCTCTTCTTTCTCCGGAACAGCATATAATTTTTTCATCCGCAGTTCGCTCCCCGTCTTTTCACCAATCGCTAAGAAGGAACCGTCCGGCGCAAAGATCCGAACATATCCCGTCTGCGGCAGCGCCGACAAGCGATCCGCCGACAAACTTCCGCCGTTTTGCACTCTCTTTGCCTGTGCCGACGTAACCGTCACCCCGGGATACTGGGCAAGCGCTTGACAAACGGGAACAAGCCGATCTGCCAGCGAGCCGGTGGAAAACGCCTGTTCCACCTCCGCAAGGGGCAGTGAATTCTTCGCCGAAAACCCGTTGGAAGCCGTGCGTTCCAACGCGGTCATCATAGCGCCGCAGCCGAGCTTTTCCCCCAGGTCGGCGATCAGGGAACGAATATAAGTTCCTTTCCGGCAGCCCACGCGGATGCAATATGTATCCTCGGGCAGCGCTTCCAAAAGCTCGATTTCATCAATATATATTTTCCGCGCCTGCCGCTCGATCTCAATTCCCTGCCGCGCCAATTCATAAAGACGTACGCCATTTTGGGAAAGGGCAGAATACATCGGCGGTACCTGCTCGCTCTCGCCGAGAAAAGCCATCAGTACACCCCGCACCTCCGCTGCCGTCGCGGTTACACGCCGCGTTTGCAGCACTCTGCCAGTACTGTCCAGCGTATCGGTGCAAACCCCAAGCCGGAAGGAAGCGATATATTCCTTCGTTTGATCCGGCAAAAATTCGATGAATTTCGCCGCCCTGCCAAAGGCAACCGGCAGAACACCTGTCGCCATCGGGTCCAATGTGCCGCAGTGACCGATTTTTTTTTCGCCGGTAATTTTCCGCAGCCGCGCCAGCGCGCCGAAGGAAGTAACATCCGCCGGCTTATAAAAATTCAGAAAACCGGTCATACGTCTTCCAGTTCCGCCGCTACGCTGTCCAGAATTGCCTGCTTTGCCTCCGCCAGCGTATTACCGGGCACATCGCAGCCCGCCGCCCGCTTATGACCGCCGCCGCCCAACCGGGCACAAATCCGGCAGGCGTCCGCCGGCGCGTTGGTGCGTACCGACGCACGGAACAAACCGTCCGCATCCTCTTTAAGCGTCACTCCAGCCAACACGCCTTCGATCTGACGGGGGATTGCCTTAAGAGAATGGGACTCGCTTTCATCCGATCCGCTTTTTTTATACATATCCTGGGTAATGGTAATCAGGGCGCACTTTCCGTCAAAATGCATTTCCATCGACGCCAGTGCCAGCGTCTCCAGCGTATTATAAGTTTTGGTACGCGTTTCAAACATCCGCTTATTAACCATCTCAAAGGGAATGTCCTTATCCACCATATCCGCCGCCATGCGCAGGGTCCGGGAGGTGGTGTTGGAATAACGGAAACACCCGGTATCGGTGGAAAGACCGGTATAAATACATTCGGCGACGCCGGAATCCACCTCGGCGCCCAGCTCGTACAAGACCAGAAGGACCGTTTCCGCCGCTGCGGCGGCTTCCGGCTCCGTTTCCAGCAGGGTATATTTGGCATAATCGGTATTGGTTGCGTGATGATCGATGCAAAGCTCCACCCGATCGCGATACCGCTCACGGTATTTCTCCGAGCCCAAAAGCTCAAAGGTCGCCACATCCACCGCAACAACCAGATCCGGCTCAAACTGCTGGATCTCAATATTATCGCTCATATAGTCAAAGCAATGGGGAATCACATCATCGATGCTGATCTTCGCCTGTTTGCCCATATTCTGCAACGCGCGGCAAAGGGCATAGGCACAACCGAGGGTGTCCCCGTCCGGGCTTTTATGGCAAAGGATCTCCACGCGCGAATGTTCCCGAAGGAGTTTTGCCGCAAAAGCAAAATCAATCCGCATCGTCCTTAGCCTCCGTTTCGGATTTTTTTAATTTGGCAAACATTTCAATGGTCTTGACGACGGAATCATCCGCCAGGAATTTCAGCTCCGGTGCTTTTCGGATCTTCAGTCTGCTGCCCAACTCCCGTCTGACAAAGCCGGAAGCTGCCTGCAGCGCGCCTACTGCCGTTTTGGCGGCTTCCAGACCATCCATGGAGCTGACATACACCTTCGCGTAAGAGAGATCTGAGGTAACCTCCACACGTACCACCGTCAGGATAGACGAGGTGATCCGCGGGTCTTTCATTTCCCGAATCAACGCAGTGATTTCCCGCTTCATATCCTCAGCCGTTCGGCTGCTTTTGAAATTTGTCATGTTATCCCTTCTGAAAGAGCACGATTGACGCCGCTCTTTTCTCAAAATCGCCAAAAGGCAGGAGCCGCATCCTGCCCCGACGCCGAAAGCGCTTATGACTCACGGTATTCCTCCGTAACAAAGGCTTCCAGTATATCTTTTTCTTTAATGTCATTAAATTTTGTCAATCCGACACCGCATTCGTAGCCGCTTGCCACTTCTTTGACATCGTCCTTAAACCGGCGCAGGGAGGCGATCTCATCCTCGGCAACCACGATACCGTCACGCACAACACGTACCTTGCAGTTGCGGGTGATTTTGCCTTCCAGCACATAGCTTCCCGCAATGGTTCCGAAGGAAGACAGCTTAAAGACACTGCGCACCTCGACCCTGCCCATTTCCACGTCACGGTATTTCGGCGCGAGCATACCTCTGATTGCCGCCTCTACATCGTTGATGCAGTCGTAGATGACATTATACATCCGCATTTCCACACTGGAACGCTCCGCATAAGAGGTGGCGGCAGGCTCCGGCCGAACATGGAAGCCGATGATGATTGCGTTGGATGCAGCGGCGAGCATCACGTCGGACTCGGAAACTGCGCCGACGCCGCCATGAATGACCCGGACACGCACCTCTTCGTTGGACAGTTTTTCCAGACTCTGGCGAACCGCTTCCACCGATCCCTGCACATCCGCTTTGACAATCAGGTTCAATTCTTTAATATTGCCTGCGGCAATGGTCGAGAACAGCGTATCAAGGGTAACGCGCTGCATGGCGTTGAACTGCTCTTCCTTTTCCTTCTGCTGCCGCTGCTGCACCAGCTCACGTGCCAGCTTTTCGTCGGATACGGCATCAAAAATATCGCCCGCCTGCGGCGCTTCATCCAAACCGGTGATCTCCACGGGAACAGACGGACCGGCTTCGCTGACACGACGCCCCTTGTCGTCAGCCATCACGCGGACCTTGCCGACGGCAGTACCCGCTACAATAATGTCGCCGGTATGCAGCGTACCATTTTGAACCAGCAGCGTCGCCACGGGACCTCTGCCCTTATCCAGGCGCGCCTCAATCACCACGCCTCTGGCTGCGCGATTGGCATTGGCTTTCAGCTCCAGCATATCCGCAACAAGCAATACGGATTCCAGCAGACGATCCAGCCCCATTCCGGTCTTTGCGGAAACCGGCACGCAGATCACATCGCCGCCCCACTCTTCCGGGACCAGCTCATGTTCGGTCAGCTGCTGTAAAATACGGTCCGGATTGGCGTCCGGCTTATCCATTTTATTGATGGCAACCACAATCGCAATCCCCGCCGCTTTGGCATGACTGATTGCCTCGATGGTCTGGGGCATAATACCGTCGTCGGCAGCAACGACCAAAATGGCAATATCCGTCGCCTGAGCACCTCTGGCACGCATGGTGGTAAACGCCGCATGTCCGGGGGTATCCAGGAAGGTGATATCCCGATCCATCAAATGAACACGATACGCGCCAATGTGCTGGGTAATGCCGCCCGCCTCGGTCGAAGTAACGGAAGTATGACGCAGTGCGTCCAGCAGAGAGGTTTTGCCGTGGTCAACGTGACCCATCACGCAGACCACCGGGTCTCTGGGCTGCAGATCCTCCTCGGCGTCTTCATGGGCATCAATGATCCGGTCCTCAATGGTAACCACCACTTCTTTTACTACCTTTGCGCCCAACTCCTCGGCAACAATGGCGGCGGTTTCGTAGTCAATGGCTTGATTCTGATTTGCCATCACACCCAAAGCCATCAGCTTTTTGATCACCTCTGCGGCTTTCAGCTTCAAACGGGACGCCAGCTCGGCGACGGTAATCTCATCGCCGATGGTCACGGTAATGTGCTGCTTGGCGCGGGCAGCGGCAATCCGCTGCAAACGATCCGCCTCCGTCTCACGTTTGCGCTGCCGGGTTCCCTGCTGCTTGCGGTACTGCTGCGATTTCTGCTTGATTTTCTGTTTGGTGGTCTCCCGGTCGCTGCGCTTGCCGCGCTCTGGCGCGATCTGCTCATATTTTTCGTTGTATTTATCCAACTCCACAAAGCTGGAACGAGTATCTACTGTTTTGGCTTCGCCCTTGGTGCGCGACTGAATATACGGAGACTCCTGCTTTTTCTTCTTTTCCGGCTTCTTTTCAAAAGGCTTATCAGCTTTTTGCGCTTTCTCTTGTTTCTTTTCTCCGGCGGCATCGGCAGACGTCTGCGGTTTTTTCTCCGTTTGTTTTTGCTCCGACTGCTCCGCCGCTGCGTCTTCCGCCTTTGGCTCTTCGGCGGTTTTTTCTTCCGCAGGCTTCTCCATCGCGAAATAGCTGTCAAAATTCTCCGAAGCGTTCTGCTGGGTCAACGTGTCAAAAATAACATCCAGCTCTGCATTTTCCAGCGCCGTCTGATGTTTTTTGGCATCGCCAAAATATTGGGCAAGCAGCTCAATGATGCTGTTGCTTTTTACGTTAAAATCTTTCGCGACCTCATGAACTCTGTACTTAATTACAGGCATCTTGTTTCCTCCTTGTTTTCCGCCGGACCAGGCGACTGGCAAAGCCCCCGCGCAAATCCCCGATCATTGACCGTCAGCACCGCCGCCTTTTTACCGAATCGAGCGGCAAGACACAAAGAATCCAACGGCAATTCCACAACCGGAAGGCGCGCGTCCAATCCTTTCATTTCTTCCCTCAGACGAGAAGACGCATCCGACGCGAACAGAAGGATTGCGGCGTGCCCTCGGCGAATATTCTGTTTTGCGGCATCATGCCCAAAGCTGACTTTACCCGCCCGGACCGCCAGTCCGAGCAGCGAATAGAACTTAGGATCCAACGGAAGCCAGCTCCTTTTCTACCGCATCATATACCTCATCCGGGATCTGAAGGGAAAACGCGCGCTCCAGCCGTTTTGCCTTTCTTGCCTTTTTCAGGCATTCCGGATTTTTACATAGATACGCGCCTCTGCCGTTCATTTTTCCCGACAGATCCAAACAAATGACCCCCTCCGGGGTTTTAACGATACGAACCAGCTCTTTTTTCGGCTTGCTTTCACCGCAGCCGGTGCATCGCCTGACAGGGATCTTTTTCTGCTGCATTAAAATCGCCCCCTGACCGGCACAAAAACTGCGCCCCGTGATTACGCCTCCTGATGATTCGGAGAAACATAAAACCCGCTTTCCGGCACAATATCGACCTTCCATCCGGTGAGCTTGGCTGCAAGGCGGGCATTCTGCCCCTTGTTACCGATGGCAAGAGAAAGCTGATTATCGGGCACGGTCACATGGCAGACCTTTTCCTCATTGGGATCGATCTCCACCTTCAGAATTTCCGCGGGCGCAAGAGCTGCGGCGATAAACTTCTCCGGCTCCTCGCTGTAGGAAATAATGTCGATTTTCTCATTGCCGCCCAAAATCTCGCGAATCTTATCCACGCGGGTGCCCCTCTGGCCGATGCACGCGCCGACCGCGTCCACGTCCGCGTCATGGGACAGCACCGCCATCTTGGTGCGCGAGCCGGCTTCACGGGCAATCCCCTTGATTTCTACGGTACCGTCATAAATTTCCGGCACTTCCGTTTCAAACAGTCGTTTCACCAGCCCGGAATGGGTGCGCGAGATCATAACACGCATCCCTCTTTCGCTCTCATGTACGTCAAAAACAAATACTTTAATAACATCGCCAACGGAAAAGCTCTCACCGGGGATCTGCTCCCCTTTTGGTAAAATCGCCTCGTTCTTGCCGAATTCCAGCGTCAGATTGCCGGTTTTCGGGTCGATGGACTGTACCTTTGCGGTAATAATCTCCTGTTTTTTTCGCTGCATTTCATCCAGCTGCTGTCCGTGTTCAACCTCACGGATGCCCTGACGAATCACGTGTTTCACCTTCTGGGCTGCAATTCTGCCGAAGCTTTTTGTTTCCAGCGGCACTTCCACAATATCGCCGGGTACAGCGCCGGGCTTGTATTTCTGCGCTTCCTCCGGCAACAGATCCACCAGCTCATCGTCGATCTCCGAAACGACATTCTTCTGCACAAAAACCCGAATCTCCTTCTTATCCGGATCGATTTCGCAGGTTACCACGTCTTTTCCGCCGTAATCATGCTTCGCCGCCGTTACGATGGCATTGCTGATGGTATTGTAAAGCAGCTGGGCGGAGATTCCCTTTTCTTTTTCCAGAAGCTTTACGGCTTGAAAGAATTCTTCGTTCATGTTTTGCTGTTTCGTCCTTTCCGACGGTTGAAACGACCGGCAAAACGCTTCGCCGCCATCGGCTCAACCGAAATCTATCAAGTAAAAATAAAAAGCTGGCGGCGCAATTTTACTGGAAATCCTCCATATCATCCGCCTGAATCTTCGTGGTATCTTCTACTGAAACCGACAAAATCTGCCCGTCCGGCAGCAGAAGCGCAAGCGTATCATCCTGATAGGCTTGCAGGATACCAGCATAGTTTTTTCGCTCCTGCACCGCCTGACGCAGCCGCAGCTTGATCGGTTTGCCGAGATACTGCCGGAAATGCTCCGGTCTTACCAACACACGCTCCGCGCCGGGCGACTGCACTTGCAGGCGATAGGCGCGATCGATCAGATCCCACGCATCCAGCGGCTGATCCAGCGCGTCGTTGACGGCGATGCAATCCTCGATGCCGACCCCTTCGGGCTTATCGATGATCAGACGCAGAATCCAATCTGCGCCCTCCTTCAAAAAGCGCACATCCCAGAGCTGCAGTCCCAGCGCCTCAACCATCGGCGTCGCCCGCTGGCGCACCGCATCGGCAACGCTCTGCTTTTTTTCGGTCGGCATTCGCCCTCATCCTTTCCCTTACATTTGGCATTTAAGCAAACAAAAGAGCGGGTCGCCCCACTCTCATTGTCAAACTCCTATGCTTACGCAGAAAGTATACCACAAACAAAAATAAATAGCAAGCTTTTTTTCAAAGGATTTCCAGATATTTTTTTAATGTTCAAAAAAATGCAACAAAGACTCCGCATTTATCTTCTGTATGGCATCCGTTTTCAGGACAGAGAAAACGACCCATTATCTTTGCCGTCAACTGCAAAAGCAAACAATATTCCCTTGGCGATTGCCGCAAAGTATTCCGAGTGACCATATTCACCGGCGTAATTTTTCTCAACCAGCGCCAGTGTTTCCTGCAGCTGCAGCAGCGCGGCAACCTCGTGTTTACAGGTATTGCTGCAAAAGCAGGAGCAGGTCAGACGGCTGATTTGTCCGCCGCGATAGACAAACTCCACTTCATAGCTATCGCTGCCTGCCACAATGGCATAGCCTTTTTCGCCGTCCAGGCAGAGATAACGAACCCGGTTTTCCATATAGTAATCATAACCGCGCTTGGCGATTTCCCCCTGGACCGGCATCGTCTTTAAGCCATCCAGAAAAAACGATGTTTCATCGCTGCCGCTGACAAAAGCATCCTCTTCCTTTGCCGGAGCCTTAAACCAGGCAATCACCTGACTGCGCGGCAGCACGGCGCGCTCGAAAGTAACAAAATGACTGCCCGCCATAAAAAATGTACCACGTACCGTCGTATCTGCCACGGCAATCACACATTGATAATCAGAAATTTTAATCTTGAAATTATAGTTAACCTCCATCACCCTGCCGAGGAGCCCCTCCAGCTTGCCGGATACATAGACCAAATCCCCGCGATGAAGATCAAAACGATCGTTATAATAAGCCAAAGTCCTGTTTTTCTCCGCAAAATAAACCTGCACCACAGATTTGCGCGGCTCGCAAGACGGCGGCTGCGCGGTACGTTCCGCAGCACCGGATTTTTCTTCCGTAAAATCTGCCGTAAAACCAATTTTAAATGCCATATATAATCTCCTTCCTTCTCTTCTTTGCACTTTCTCAAAAGCGATCCGCCATTAACTTACAGAACCATTCTGCCATAAATCTCCCCCTTAAGGAAGCGGCGCAGCCGCGCTTTTGCCGCAGGCAAAAAGGATTTATGCGCCAATGTTCTCAATCGGGCGCATAGCGCCCATCACCGCGCTGCGATGACAAATCCGTGTTTCGCGGATTTGGGCTTGAGGTTATTTTACCATAAATCCTCCCCGTCAGGGGGGAAGCGGCACCGCCGCGCTTTTGCCGCAGGCACAAAGGATTTATGCGCTAATGTTCTCAAGTGGGAGCATAGCGCCCATCACCGCGCTGCGGTGACAAATCCGCGTTTCGCGGATTTGGGCTTGAGGTTATTATAACACAACTCTCCCCCATTTGCGACAGGCTTTTGTCTTACCGAAAGCGAGGTGTCGCATATATGCAACACCTCAAAACAAGCAGCCCAGCATCTCCGATATTGTCCAATGTTATCAGTTTATTACCAGAGCAGATAACACTTTTCTTATAACTACTGACAACAGCAATCTTTATCATCTTAAATTATAGGCGTTTTTACTTCGGGAAGCACGAGATTTTGTTTTATTGTCAAATATATAGGCGCAGTGGTTCATTCTGGAAGCAATACATCTCCATCGGAGATTGTTGCCTTAACTGCCGAAATTGCACCTGCAATGGCATTACCACTGCTCTCATCAATTTCTCCTTCATAGAAAATCTGTACTATATCGCCAATCTGGACAATTCCATAATCCACATAACGAGAGATGCGAAGGTCATTTAGCAGAACTTTATAGGTGATACCGTCTGCCGGATTCCTGCACAGGATAGAATCATCCACCACGATATATTCTTCTGTCATCTCAATGATTGTACCGGCTACCGAATTTCTGTACGGTTCATACGCTACTTCCGTGGAATTCTCTTTCGCATAATGAATAATCCTGCTTGCGGCATCCGCGCCGATGTTGAATAGATACTGCCAATTAAATGCGTTTGTCCACAAATAGCCATCTTCCGTCACATACAGAGCAACCTTGTAAACACCAAGTGCTTCGGAAGTAACCGTAAAACTGAGGTAATTTCTGTCACCAACCGTCCATGTTTGATCTTCAACGAAGGGGGCGCTTCTGCACTCGGACAGAACTTCCCACACATAGTCGTCGCCGCTCAATGCAAAATACTTGTTATCAGGACTATTGTCTCCCTCGGAAAAACGCTGAAGCTCCACGACCTCGGACAGATTTACGACATCCATAAGCTCACCAAGGGTGTTCGGAGGAGCATACTCGTCGTTCTGAAAAACATAATAACTGTCCGCCATCTTTACGGCGATAAACTGACTTTGATCAATATCCTTCAATACATATGTTTCAAACTCGGCAGCATATTCTTTGCCATTATTGACTTCATCATATCCAACCACAGTGTAATTGCCAATGCTCTCGCCGATCCATGCTTCGGATACCGCACGACCTTTTCCATGATATTCCATACCATCAATTTCGACATCCCTATATTTTTCATATATGGTCTGATACTCCCAGGGCCATACAATGCCAGCGTCGCCGGCTTGGATAGAAAAGTCCTTGTATCTGCCGTCGGTTCCCTCCGGTCCTGCATTTTCCCGAAACAGCAAGGGGAGGATTACCGCCCCCACAATGACAATCACTGCAAAACATGCCGCCAAGGAACCCCATTTTAACCAATGTTTCTTATTTTCCGTCTTGCCCTTAGCTGCGCCAGCGACAAGATCGTCATCAATTTGCCCGATGGCACTTGCGATTCTCGGTGTTTTCATATTTCAACGCCCTCCTTCATCAAGTAGTCTTTTAGCTTGTTTCGGGTGTAGAACAACATATTTTTGACCTTACTCTCCGTAAAAGAATAGCGCTTTGCAATCTCCCTAATAGAATCAAAATAAAAATACTTGCGGATGAAAACATTCCTGACATATTCATCCTGACTGCGAAGAAACTTGCTGATCAGCTTACCTACATCCTCGTCGCTAACATCAGGAGCATATCGTTCATCTGGCAATACTGCCGCAAGCTCATCCAGGGATAAAATGATCTCCGCCGACCGTTTCTTTCGCTTCCTAAACTCCAGTCGCTTCAAAGAGAGATTTCGTGCAATCTTGCAGATAAAGGCCATGAAATTGTACGGCCTTACAGGCGGAATGGTGTTCCACACACTCGCATAAGTATCATTCACGCATTCCTCGGAATCTTCGCGATTATTTAGAATGTTATAGGCAATCCGGTGACAGAGCTTCCCGTACTTTATATCCGTCTCCTTGATCGCCTGTTCATCTCTATTAAAGTAGAGTTCTATGATTCTCAGATCATCCATATTGTTCATCTCCCTCCTTTGACCGAAAAGCGCTTTCACCTATGAAGTACGTTTTTTGCGACGCTGGTCTTAAAAAATAACTTTTTTTAAATTATACCATAAATCCTTCCCTTTCGTGGGCGGCGACACCGCCGCGCTTTTGCCGCAGGCAAAAAGGATTTATGCGCCAATGTTCTCAAGCGGGCGCATAGCGCCCATCACCGCACTGCGGTGGCAAATCCGCGTTTCGCGGATTTGGGCTTGAGGTTATTTTAACACAACTCTCCCCCATTTGCGACAGGCTTTTGTCTTACCGAAAGCGAGGTGTCGCATATATCACCTTAAGACAAGACACCCAGAGTCCCCAACCTTCTTCTCTGAAATCAGCG
>CASFQZ010000102.1 GCA_949296825.1 uncultured Eubacteriales bacterium | reverse complement strand
GAGGAGTTATTCTTTGGGCTCTTCCTGGGGTTCGGCGGTTTTTTCGATTTCGGCGTTTTTCTCGGTACGCTCTTTTCTTCCGCCTTTTTTCGCCTGCTTCTTGGCTTCCTTTTCGGCTTCCTGAGCTTTGCGCATGGCTTCCTTTTCTTTTTCCATCCGCTCCTGGGCGGTATTGTTCGCCTGGATCGACCAGCGGGTGACCTTCATTTTGATACGATCAGAGCCGGTTTCGATGACCAGAGAATCGTCCTTGACGGTGACGACCCTGCCCATGATGCCGCCGATGGTGGTGATCTCATCGCCGATCTGGATGGAGTCGCGCATATCCTGCTCTTCCTTTTGCTTTTTGCGCTGGGGGCGGATCATGACAAAATACATGACCGCGAACAGGGCGACCATCATCAAAATGGTAAAGATCGGGCTGGTGCGGCCGGCTTCGCCGCTGGCGGTCGAGCTGCTTGAGCCAAAGAGCAGCGGCAGCACATAAGATAAATTCAGCATATTGTTCCTCCGTTGATTTTCGTGATACCGTACTATTATACATACTTTCCTGCCGCATTGCAAGGATTCATAAAAATTTAATATTTACGCCATGCTCTATGATTTGCGGCGGCAGGGGCGGCGCGTCAGATGCGGCGGTCCAGAAGCTCCCGCTTTTCCCGGTAAAACGCCTCGTAGCGTCCCTCATCCAGCGCGGCGCGGATTTCGGCAGCCAGCCGGTTATAGAACCAGAGATTATGCGTAACCGCCAGACGCATGGCAAGCATCTCCTTCGCCTTAAACAGATGACGCAAATACGCCCGGCTGTGGCGGCGGCAGGTCGGGCAGTCGCAGGCGTCGTCGACCGGCGCGTCGTCGGTTTCGTATTTGGCGTTGTTTATATTGATGATGCCTTTTGAGGTAAAGAGGTGCCCATGGCGGGCGTTGCGGGCGGGCATGACGCAGTCGAACAGATCGACGCCCCGCCACACGCCCTCCAGAATATTGACCGGCGTGCCGACGCCCATCAGATAGCGAGGCTTATCGGCGGGGGCATAGGGCTCGACGGCGTCAAGGATACGGTACATATCCGCTGCGGGCTCCCCCACCGCCAGACCGCCGATGGCGTAGCCGTCCAGCTCCAGCGCTGCGATTTTCTGCATATTTTCGATCCGCAGGTCGTCATAGGTGCTGCCCTGGTTGATGCCGAAAAGCAGCTGCTTTCGGTTCAGCGTATCGCACCGGGCGTTCAGGCGCTCCATTTCCTCCTTGCAGCGCAGAAGCCAGCGCTCGGTGCGGCGGCAGGAGCGCTCGGCATAATCGCGGGGGGCGGGATTTTCCACGCATTCGTCAAACGCCATGGCAATGGTGGACGCCAGATTTGACTGGATGCGCATACTTTCCTCAGGTCCCATGAAGATCGCATGGCCGTCGATATGGGAGCGGAAGGTAACGCCTTCCTCCCGAATATCCCGCAGCTTTGCCAGCGAAAACACCTGAAACCCGCCGCTGTCGGTCAGCACCGGTCCGGAAAAGCCGGTAAATTGCCGGATGCCGCCCATCCGGCGCACCAGCGCATCGCCGGGTCTTAGATGGAGGTGATAGGTGTTGCACAGCTGAATCTGGCAGCCCAGTTCCATCAGATCATAGGCGTCCAGCGCCCCTTTGATCGCGCCGCAGGTGGCGACATTCATAAAACAGGGGGTCTGCACCGTGCCGTGAGGGGTGACAAATTCTCCCCGGCGGGCGCTGCCCTCTTTTTTCAACACTGTAAACATTGTTTTCTCCCGATATAAAATTGCCTTATATTGTAGCATACTTTTTTGCAAAACGCAACCGCACGGGCACGGCGAAAAGCATTGGAGGGTCAGCGCGCCGGGCGGCGGTTCTTTTCCGAAAAAAGGCGCCCGCCGCTTCTTTGGACGGAAACGGCGGGCGGGCTTGGCGCGGGAGCGGGAGCGCGACGGCAGCCGCCTTCGCGCTGCTTAACGGATAAACATCGCGTCGCCGAAGCTGAAAAAGCGGTAGTTCTGCTCGACGGCGATCCGATAGGCGTTCAAGGTATGCTCTCTGCCGCAGAAGGCGCTGACCAGCATGATCAGCGTGCTTTCGGGCAGGTGGAAATTGGTAATCAAGGCGTCGATGCAGCGGAAGCGATAGCCGGGATAGATAAAAATCCCCGTGTCGCTTTCGCAGGGCGATAGCAATCCCCTGTCATCGGCGGCGGACTCCAGCGTACGGCAGCAGGTGGTGCCGACGGCGATGACTCTGCCACCCTTTTGCTTGGTCTGATTGATGATCGCCGCTGCTTCGGCGGAGACATGATAATGCTCCGTGTGCATTTTATGATCCTCGATGCGCTCGGTTTTGACCGGACGGAAGGTACCGATGCCGACATGGAGGGTGACCTTGGCGATTTTGACGCCTTTTTGCCGGATTTTTTCCAGAAGCTGCGGGGTAAAATGCAGTCCCGCCGTGGGGGCGGCGGCGGAGCCCTCCTCTCTGGCGTAGACGGTCTGATAGCGGCTGGGGTCCTCGGGCTTCTTTTTGATATAATGGGGCAGGGGCATTTCACCGACGCGCTCCAGAACCTCAAGGAAGACGCCCTCATAGATAAATTTTACCAGCCGGTTTCCGTTGTCCAGCACCGAGAGCACCTCGCCGCGCAGCTCGTCGCCGAAGGCAAAGCGCGCGCCCTCCTTCGCCCGTTTGCCGGGGCCGGCGATACACTCCCAAACGCCTTCCCTCTCCTGCCGCAGCAAAAGAAATTCGACCTTTGCGCCGGTGTCCTCCTTGACGCCGTAAAGGCGAGCGGGCAGAACCTTGGTATCGTTGAGCACCAGACAATCCCCTTCGCGCAGTTCATCGACAATCTCGTAAAAATGCCGGTGCTGCACCCCGCCGGTTTCGCGGTCCAGAATCATCAGCCGGGAGGCATCTCTGGGCGTAACCGGCTCCTGGGCGATCCGATCCTCGGGCAGCTCATAATAAAAATCAGATTTATTCATCTTTCACTTCACCGAATTTCCGGAATATATTGACTTTGCCATCAAAAGATGGTATCATGAACCCACAATGGCGCAGTATATGATACATTTTTCGCTGCCATTGCGCATACAAAAGATTATATTGTAAATCCGCTGACAAGCGTGGAGAAATCCGCTGGCAAGCGGATTGTGATAGAAACCATTATACTATGATTTGGCGGGCAAAACAAGACTTTTTTCTTCCCGCCCCCTGGAGGTATTTTTATGGATCAATACAAAGTCGGCGTAATCGGCGCAACGGGCATGGTGGGTCAGCGCTTTTTGACCATTCTGGAAAACCATCCCAATTTCACCGTTGCCGCTCTTGCCGCGTCGGGGCGTTCCGCCGGAAAAACCTATGAGCAGGCGGTGGGCAGCCGCTGGGCGCTGCCTGTCCCCATGCCCGAAAAATACAAAGATATGATTGTGATGGACGCGGAGCATGATGTGGAAAAAATCGCCGCGGCGGTGGACTTTGTCTTTTGCGCGGTCAATCTGAGCAAGGACGAAACCAAAGCGCTGGAGCTTGCCTATGCCAGGGCGGAATGCCCGGTCATGTCCAACAACAGCGCCCATCGCTTTACCGAGGATGTGCCGATGATCATTCCCGAGATCAACCCCGAGCACGCTGAAATTATCACTTCGCAGCGAAAACGGTTGGGTACCAAGCGTGGATTTATCTCCGTCAAATCCAACTGCTCGCTTCAGAGCTACGTACCCGCCCTTTACCCTCTGGATCGGGAATTCGGCGTGAAGGATGTTCTCGTCTGTACCTATCAGGCGATTTCCGGCGCGGGAAAAACCTTTGAAAGATGGCCGGAAATGATCGACAACGTCAATCCCTACATCGGCGGAGAAGAGGAAAAATCCGAAAAGGAACCGCTCAAAATCTGGGGCAAGGTCAAAGACGGCAAAATCGAGCTTGCCGACGCCCCGAACTTTACGGCGCAGTGTTTACGCGTGCCGGTCAGCGACGGTCATATGGCGGCAGTATTTGTCCGTTTTGAGAAAAAACCCACCAAAGAGCAGATCCTTTCCGCCTGGAACGCTTTTGCGGGCAAGCCCGAGCAGCTGAGACTGCCCACGGCGCCCGAACGGTTTATCCATTATTATGAAGAAAACGATATGCCCCAGACCAGGCTCTGCCGCGATCTGGATAAGGGCATGGCGATTCATGTAGGCAGACTGCGCGAGGATACGCAGTATGACTACAAATTCGTCTGTCTGTCGCACAATACGCTGCGCGGCGCAGCCGGCGGCGCGGTGCTGATGGCGGAGCTGCTCTGCGAAGAGGGATATATCGACCATAAGGAGTAATACAAGATGAAGAAGCCTATTTTTACCGGCGCGGGCGTTGCCATCATCACGCCCTTTACCGAAGACAATAAAATCAACTATACCAAGCTCGAAGAGCTGATCAACTACCAGATTGACAACGGCACCGACGCCATTATCATCTGCGGCACCACCGGCGAAAGTCCTTGTCTGGATCATCAGGAGCACAGCGAAGCCATCCGTTTTGCCGTGCAGGTGACGAACCACCGCGTACCCGTCATCGCGGGAACCGGCAGCAACGACACCGCCTACGGCATCAAGCTGTCCAACGAGGCGGAAAAGGCAGGCGTAGACGGTCTGTTGATGGTCACACCCTATTACAATAAGACCAGCCAGGCGGGACTGATCCAGCATTATTCCAAAATCGCCGAAAATGTCAGTACGCCGATCATCCTTTACAACGTTCCCAGCCGCACCGGCGTAAACATCCTGCCGGCGACCTACCAGGCGTTGAGCGAGCTGCCGCTGATCAATGCGGTGAAGGAGGCCAACGGAAACATTGCCTCAGTCGCCGAGACG
The DNA here is from genome assembly GCA_949296825.1 of uncultured Eubacteriales bacterium. Classification (GTDB taxonomy): domain Bacteria; phylum Bacillota; class Clostridia; order Oscillospirales; family Acutalibacteraceae; genus RGIG2774. Next base: position 9,008 of record CASFQZ010000102.1, on the reverse strand, counting down.
ATTTCCCTTTGCGGCGACGAGCTGAACGTCTATTCCGGTAACGATGACCAGATTTTGGCGATTGTCGCGCTGGGCGGGCAGGGCGTGATTTCCGTCCTCTCCCATGTGGCGCCCCGTCAGACCCATGATATGGTCATGGAATACAAGAAGGGCAACGTGGAAAAAGCGCGGCAATTACAGATCGAATATTTTGATTTGTGCAAGGATCTGTTCTGCGATGTAAACCCCATTCCCGTCAAGGCCGCGATGAACATGATGGGCTGGGAGGTCGGCGAGTGCCGACTGCCCCTGACCGGCTTAAACGAGGCGAACACCGCGAAGCTGCGCGCAACGCTGGCGCGCCACGGGCTGGTATAACGGCTAAATTTTTCCGACGATTTCCAATGGGACCCCGCGGGGAAGCGCTGCGCTACGGCGGGCATTCCTGCGGGGTTTTTCCTTTATCTTTGATTTTTTATTTTGAAAGGAAGTTTCATCATGATCAACATCATTCTCAGCGGCATTGGCGGGCATATGGGCGCCGCCGTCCGGAAGGTGGCAGCCGAGCGCGGCGATCTTCAGATCGTCGCCGGTGTAGATATGAACGAGCCTGCCGATATGGGGGTTCCTGTCTTTGCCGATTTTACCGAGCTTGCGGTCAAGGGCGATGTGATTGTAGATTTTTCCCATCCCGGCGTACTGGCTGGTCTGTTGGACTATGCGGTCAAGACCGGCACGCCGGCGGTGCTGGCGACCACCGGCTATTCCGACGAACAGGAAAAGATGGTGGACGAAGCCGCCGGACAGGTACCGATTTTTCGCGCCTCCAATTTTTCCATCGGCGTAAATCTGCTGGCGCAGCTGGCGACCCTCTGCGCCAAAGCGCTGGGCGAGCAGTTTGATATAGAAATCGTAGAGGCGCACCACAACCAGAAGCTGGACGCGCCCAGCGGCACGGCGAAGACCCTTGCCAAGGCGGTGGAGGAGGGGCTTTCCTTTACGCCGGACTATGTCTATGAGCGAGAGAGCCGCCGCCAGAAGCGCGACCACAAGGAAATCGGAATGCACGCCATCCGCGGAGGGACCATTGTCGGCGAGCATGAGCTTATTTTTGCCGGCAGAGACGAAATTGTAACCATCCACCATTCCGCCCGCTCCAAGGATGTGTTTGCCGTCGGCGCACTCAACGCCGCCGTATTTCTCGTCGGGCAGGAACCGGGGCGCTATTCGATGCCGGATATGCTGGGCTGAACGGAAGGAAGGGATCAAGAATGGATCGGGCGCAAGCCATTGCCATTTTATGCAAATACAACAAAGAGCCGTTCCATATTCAGCACGGGCTGACCGTGGGCGGCGTGCTGCGGCATTTTGCCGAAAAAAACGGCGAGGATGCCGCTCATTGGGAGATTGTGGGCATTCTTCATGATGTGGATTTTGAGCTATACCCCGACCAGCACTGCGTCAAGGCGGTCCAGCTGCTGCGGGAAAACGGCGTGGACGAGAATACGATCCACAGCGTCTGTTCCCACGGCTGGGGGCTGGTCAGCGATGTGGAGCCGACGCAGCCAATGGAAAAAATCCTCTTTGCCGCCGACGAGCTGACCGGACTGATCGGCGCGGCGGCGCGGATGCGCCCCTCGAAAAGCTGCAAGGATATGGAAGTTTCCAGCCTGAAAAAGAAGTTCAAGGACAAGAAGTTTGCCGCTGGCTGCTCAAGGGATGTTATCCGGAAGGGCGCGGAATTGATGGGCGTGACGCTGGACGAGCTGTTCGCCCAAACGCTGGAAGCCATGGCTGCCTGCGAGGACCGGGTACAGGAAGAAACCGCCGAAATTTGCGGGGAAGCGTAAACAAAAAGAGCTGAAAGGCGCCTTGTCATCTAAGCCCCTAAATCATTTCCGGATTTAGGGGCTTTTGATAAATATAAAAATACATTCATGGACATGGCGGACTCCTTTTTTACTCTTGCCTTTCGCACGGAATACAGGTTTTTTCTATCCGCCGGTTTCTGCTTCCCCACCTTTTGAAGCCTGCACCGGCGAAGATGATTTGAAGCGCTGCGCTTTTTATGTCCGATTTTCCGCCACCTGTGAAGGCTGCGGCGTTGTACCCGTTTTCCACAGCGGCAGCAAGCGCCGACCCATCGCTGCTTTCATTACAGCCGGTCTGGCGTCATGATAAAACAGCACGCAGCTTTTTTTGGATTGGGGCTTGCCTTTTGCTTTCTTTGGGTGTATACTCTTTTTGTCTTCGGACCGACAGTTCGTTTGCACCATCCTGTCGTAAAACAAAACCAGGGCTGCTTTTTTATGGAGAAAAAAAGGGCGGCTTTGCTGTTTTGGCAAAGCGCTTTTCTTTTTTTGGGCAGCCCGGCACACCGGGCTTTTTTCTTTTTTTTGGAGGTTCTTTTTATGGCAAAACAAAGAACAACGCAATGCCGCACGCTTCTTTTACGGGAATGGCGGGAAACGGCGGTGCTTTTGCGGAGCGTACCTGCGCCGGTGGCGGCGCTGTTTACGGTGAGCGTGGTCTGCATGAACCTGCTTGCCAACAAGACGTTGATTCAGACCGAATATCTGGCGCTGGACGGCGGGATCCTGCTTTCGTGGATGGCATTTTTGTGCATGGATATGATCACCCGGCATTTTGGCGCAAAGGCGGCAAACCGCATCACCTTTTTTGCGGCGGGAGTCAATCTTTTGACCAGTCTGATTTTTTTCCTTGCCGGCTCCATCCCCTCCTCTGCCGACGATTATACCGCCCTGGATGGCATTCTGCGGGGAACCTGGTTTATTCTGCTGAGCAGCACCGTCGCCTTCCTGATTTCCGGCGTGCTCAACAACCTGCTGAACGCCGCCATCGGTTCGCTGTTTCGCAAAAAGCCCGACAGCCGCCTCGCCTTCTTTACACGCAGCTATGTTTCCACGCTGATCGGGCAATTCGCCGACAATCTGATTTTTGCGCTGCTGGTCTTCCGGCTTTTTGCACCGGTTTTCTGGGACGGTTTTTCCTGGACCGTGCCTCAGTGTCTGATGTGCGCGCTGACCGGCGCGGCGGCGGAGCTTTTGATGGAGGTGCTCTTCTCCCCCATCGGCTACCGCGTCACGCAAAGCTGGCGGGCGTTGGGCGTAGGGAAGGAATATTTTGATTTCATAAAAAAGGAGAAAAAACAATGAAGGTATTGCTCACCGGCGATGCGGGCGGCATCGGCAGCGCCATCGCTCGCCGCTTCCTTTTGGCGGGACATCAAGTCGTCGGCATTGACCGCAATCCTGCGACGTTCACAGCGGACGGATACCGCCATATCACGGCGGACCTGCGGACGGAGCAGCTGCCGGAAATTTCCGATGTGGAGATTTTAATCAACTGTGCCGGCACGCAGAATGAAGACGATATCGAGATCAATCTGAAAGCGCTGATCCGCGTGACCGAAGCCTATGGCATACAGCGCGCCATCCGCTCCATCCTTCACATCGGTTCCGCCTCCGGGCATACGGGCTCAGAGTTTCCCGCCTACTGCGCCAGCAAGGGCGGCGTGATTGCCTATACCAAAAATGTCGCGCTGCGGGCGGCGGCATTCGGCGCAACCTGCAACAGTCTGGATCCGGGCGGCGTACGCACCGCGCTGAATGCGCCGGTGATGAACGACCCCGCCCTGTGGTCAAAAATCATGGACGAAACCCCGCTGCGCCGCTGGGCGGATCCGGAGGAAATCGCCGAATGGGCGTATTTTCTGACCGTGACCAATCGCTTCTGCACCGGGCAAAGCATCATCGTGGACGGCGGCGAAGCGATCAACAGCCGGTTTATTTGGCAGGACTAAAGTGCCGCATCGATTTATCCATCGGAAAAGCATTCGCGAAAACAGGCAAGCGGTGTCTCACCTCGCTGCGCTGCGGATGTTTTTCCGATTTTTTTGCAAAAACGCCTTGACAAATACCCCAAGGGGGTATATAATCTGAGACATCAGGATACCCCTATGGGGTATTATAAGGAGGAAAAGCAATGAGCGAATGCTGTCAAGTCAAACATACGCCCCGCAGTGAAGAGACGGTCCGGCAGCTGAAAAACTGTCTGAACCGTGTACAGGGACAGCTGACAGGCATTGGCCGGATGCTGGATGAAAACCGCTATTGCAAGGACATCCTGATCCAGATTGCCGCCGCCGAAAGCGCCCTGCAATCCATCGGCTACCGCGTTTTGCAGGAGCATATGGAGACCTGCGTTGTTGAGCAAATCCAAAACGGCAACGAACAGATTGTCGAGGAAGCGATGGATCTGATCCGGAAACTAAAATAAGTATTTTGCGGCATCCGGGATATCGTATATATCCGGGGGGAGGCTTCAGCCTTCCGGATACCGCAAGGATTGCGTGGTGTTATAATGAAAGAAATGAAATTTGATATTACCGGCATGAGCTGTGCTGCCTGTCAGGCGAATATCACCCGCAAGGTTTCGTCCCTCGACGGCGTTTCGTCGGTCCATGTTAATCTGCTGTCCAACAGCATGGAGGTCTCTTTTGATCCGGCAAAAATGGATGAAGGGAAGATTGTGACGGCGGTGCAATCCATCGGTTACGGCGCTTCACCGGTGACGCCCGGATCCGCCGCCAAAAGCGGCGCGCCCTCCCGGCGGGAAAAAGCCAGGCAGGACGCCCTTGCCGAGCAGAAAAGCATGAAGAGCCGTCTGATCAGCTCCATCCTTTTACTGGTGCCGCTGATGGTGCTTTCGATGGGCGGGATGATGGGACTGCCGATGCCTTCCTTTTTGAAGGGCGCAGAGGGCTTGCCGCTGTCGGCGCTTTTGCAGCTGATTTTGACGCTGTTTGTTGTCTTTTTGAACCGGAAATTCTATATCCAGGGCTTCAAAGCGCTGTTTCACCGGGCGCCCAATATGGATACGCTGGTGGCGGTCGGCTCCGGCGCATCGCTATTATACGGCATTTACGTGACCGCCGCGCTGGCGCATTATGCGGGCTTCGGCAACCTGGAAGCCGTTGCCGGTTACTCCCATTCGCTGTATCTGGAGTCCGCCGCCATGATTTTGACGCTGGTCACCGTCGGCAAATATCTGGAAGCCCGTTCCCGCGCCAAAACCACCGACGCGCTGGATCAACTGATGGATCTGGCACCCAAAACCGCCGCTGTATTCCGTGATGGAAAAGAGCTCATCGTTCCCGCAGAAGAAATTCGCGTGGGGGAAGAGATCGTCATCCGTCCCGGTGATCGGCTGCCCGCTGACGGCACGATCCTGACCGGCAGCGGCTCGCTGGATCAATCTGCCGTCACCGGCGAGAGCCTTCCGGCGGAAAAAGGCGCGGGCGACGGCGTCATCAGCGCTACGGTCAATCTGAACGGCTCGTTCCATTATCGCGCCGAAAAGGTCGGCGAAGACACCACCTTATCGCAGATCATCCGGCTGGTGGAAGAGGCAGGCAGCAGCAAAGCTCCCATCGCCCGCGTCGCCGATAAGGTCAGCGGCATTTTTGTACCGGTAGTTATGGGGATTGCGCTGTGCACTGCCGTGGTCTGGCTGCTTTTGGGGGAAAGCTTTTCCTTTGCGCTGACCAACGCCGTCTCCGTGCTGGTTATCTCCTGTCCCTGCGCGCTGGGACTTGCCACGCCGGTGGCTATCATGGTCGGCACCGGAAAAGCCGCCCGGCTGGGAATTTTAATCAAATCCGCCGAAAGTCTGGAAAATCTTCACAAGATCGATACCGTTGTTTTGGATAAAACCGGCACGGTGACCACCGGAGAGCTTTCGGTAACCGACGCGCTGGTTTTTGCTGAAAATCTGTCGGAAGACGAGGCGCTGGCGCTGACGGCGGCGGTGGAAAAAGGCAGCGCGCACCCGCTGGCACGCGCCATAATCCGGGAGGCGGAGAACCGGAATTTGCCCCTTGCCGAGGCAATAAATTTTTCATCCGAATCCGGCAGGGGCGTTCGCGCCGAAATCAACGGCAGCGTTTATCTGGCTGGCAATCTTTCCTTCCTGCGACAGTACGGTTTATTACAAAACCACAGCGATCCGGCGCTTTCCGCCGCACAGGATTTGCAAAAACAGGGAAAAACCCCGATATTTTTTGCATCTGAAAAGCAAGTATTGTCCGTCTTTGCGCTGGCTGACACCCTTCGCCCCACCAGCTACGAAGCGGTCCGTCGATTCCATGAAAACGGGTTGTCGGTGGTGCTTTTGACCGGCGACAACCGGGGCGCGGCGGAAAAGGTGCAAAAAGAGCTGGGCATCGATCGTCTCTTCGCCGAAGTGCTGCCTGCCGACAAGCAGGAAAAAATTCAGGAATTGCAAAAAGAAGGGCATAAAGTCGCCATGGTCGGCGACGGCATCAATGACGCGCCTGCCCTGACCGCCGCAGACATCGGCATCGCCATCGGCGGCGGTACGGACATTGCCATGGATTCTGCCGATATGGTCCTGACCCACGGCTCCCTTTTGGATGCAGTGACAGCCTTTGAATTGAGCCGCGCGGTAATGCGCAACATCAAAATGAACCTGTTCTGGGCATTTTTCTATAATATTCTCGGCATTCCGCTGGCTGCCGGGGTGCTATACCCCGCTTTCGGGCTGGTGTTAAGCCCGATGATCGGCTCTGCGGCGATGAGTCTGAGCTCGGTCTGCGTGGTTTCCAACGCGCTGCGTCTTCGCTTTTTTAAACCGAAGCACGTCCCTGCTGCCGAACCGCCGCAGCCTGCGCCCGAACCGTCAGCCTGTCATAACGGCTGCCCATTGTCCGCTGCTCCCGCTGAGGAATCCGCCCCCGGGCGTTCCGATAAACAACAGGAAACGAAAGGAAGTATCCCGATGAAAAAAATCCTATCTGTGGAAGGCATGACATGCGCCCACTGTGTGGCGCATGTCAAAGAGGCACTGAAAAAAGTCCCCGGCGTCGCCGAGGCTGCCGTCAGCCTTGAAAACAAGGAAGCGACCGTCACACTGAATCAGGACGTCGCCGACCAGACGCTGCTCGAAGCGATCAAAGCCGCCGGCTACGAAGCAACCGCCTGCCGCAGCGCAGAATAAAAGAATCCGCCCCGCCTGAGCCGGAGTTCTTCCGTCAGGCGGGGCATTTTTATGATGATAATATCAGGATTTTTTCCCATATTGCTTGCCGTTTCCCTTTGCGCCGCCCTTTCCCGCACCGCCGCTGTTGCTCTGGGTGGATTCCGTCTCGCCTGACGGTTCCTCCCCCTGCAAAGCGGCTATTTTTTCACGGATCTGACGCATCGAAAGGCAGGCGGCATCTTCGGCGGTAACGGAAGCATCCAATTCGTGCCACGCCAAATAGGCGCGATATTTACCGACAGAGAGTCCTGCCGCTGCGGCGTCCTTCGCTTCCTGTTCGGTTGCGGTATCGCAGGGCGCGCCGCAATCCCGCAGGGATTCACCCAGGCGGCTCCTTTGCCGTTCGCCGCCGCCAATAATGGTTATCCCGGCGCCGTCGGCTTGCGCAAGAAGCCGCTCAACGGCGTCCTCACAGGAAATATACAAATCCCCGCCGCCGTCGGACGCGATGACCCGATCAAAAGGATTGACCGACAGCGTTACGGTGCTCGCGCCCTCCACGGCGACGGCAATCGTCGGGGTGAAAAACAGCGCGCAGCCGATCACAATCACCGCAGCCAGCAAAAACGCCGGAACCGTCCGCAACGCGAGCCGTCTTTTGGGCGCTGCCTGCCCGGCAGAAGCTTTCACCGCCCGCATCGCGCGCTCCTTTTGCTGCTCCGTCGCCTGTACGGCATCAAAGGCTTCCTTCCACAGGCTGTCCATCCGGCGCACCTCCGATCTTTTCTTTCAAAAGCTGCCTGCCGCGGCTGAGCAGCGTATAGACGGTATTGACGTTCTTATCCAGAATTTCTGCAATCTGAACGGCGGTATAGCCCTCATAATAATGCAAATACAGCACATCCTTATACTTTTTTGGCAATGAAAGCACCGCGTCCAAAAGGTCGCCCGCTTCTTCATTGGCAGGCGCCGGCAGCTCCGCCAAGACCTCGGCGGAGGTAACACGACGACGCCAGGGGCTTTTTAATAAATCCCTACAGGCATTGATTGCCACCCGCAAAAGCCAGGCTTTTTCGTGCTCGTCACTCGAAAACTCCGGTGCTTTTTGAAAATACCGCAAAAATACTGTTTGAAAAATATCCTCCGCGTCCGCCTGATTTTTCAGGTGCAGCACGCAGACCCGCGCCACCGCGTCACCATAGCGGGCAATTGCCCGCTCGACCTGGTCCTCGGTTTTCATGCCCGCTCGCCCTCTTTTGTTATCTTCTGTTTCCCGCACCCCTGCGGCAACTCCTTGCCCGATTGCCGACTCCGCCATTTTCGCTGTTGTCGCAAATACCGCCGCCATCTTCATCGGTGTAATTGGCGCCGCCGCTTTGACCGGACGGTCGCCTGCCGTCTTCGGAAAAAGCACCGAAGCCGTTTTGATCCTTTGGCGCATCGCTTGCACCATTTTCCGCCGGGACGGATGCGTCTGTTGTCCGGGATGTCTCGCGGTTGTCGCAAATCCCGTTGCCGTTTGTGTCCGTAAAGTCGGTGCCCCGCGCCGCGGAAACGGGAAGGACGATCAGCCCGGCGGACAATAACACCGCCGCAAAGCCCATGATGATTTTTTTCATTGGTCATTCCTCCGTCTTTTTTGGATTTCACTCTCTATACGAGTAAAAAAGGGAAATCCTTTCAACGGCGTATAAAAATATAAAAAGAAGTTCCGGTAATTCCTGGGACTTCTTTTGTCTGCGGAACGAGCATCAAGGTCCTTTGATAAAAGACAGCGTTCGCCTCTGATATCTCGATTTTGCGCTGTCTTGCGGAGGAAGGGACCCGGCGGCTGCGCCTATTCGCTCGGGGCACCAAAATGCTTCGTATTTCGGTACCGCCCTCGCGCTTCCGGCAAAACGGGCGAAGCTCGTTTTTCATCCTGCAAAATGGTTTTTGCAGGATGGCAGACAGCGGGAAAGGCGGGTGAATGAAGACTTTGGCGAGTTGAGCTGTACAAGGGTACTGCC
>CASFQZ010000101.1 GCA_949296825.1 uncultured Eubacteriales bacterium | reverse complement strand
CTATCTGTCCTTTTACCTGGGAATCAAAATCAATCGTCTTCGCATCGGCAAAACTGTTGTTCGGCTCGTCGATATTGGCGTCCGACGGCGTAAATGCTGCCGCAAACTGATAATTGCCGGTATAGGCGTTGCCCCCCCAATAGTCTGTTCCATTAACTTTTATATAATAGGTTGCAGCCTCAAGGTCTATGGTGTGCGTATCCGAACGGGTTGCCGTGGAAGATACCCATTCATTACCTCTGGAAGACCAAAGCTCCTTGCCGTCACCGCCATAGAGAAACAGCGAATAAAACTGGATATATGAATCGAAATCAATGGTAAGACGGCCGGAGGTGGGAAGCGTTACGGCATAATAATCATCCCGGTCATTCACGGCAATCTGTCCTTTTACCTGAGAATCAAAATCAATCGTCTTCGCCTCGGCAATGCTGTTATTCGGCTCGTTAATATTGGCGCCGGCAGATTCAAAATTCAGCGTAAAACAATAGGTGCCGAAGTTATCATGCCTTCCGGTCACCTTAAGATAATAGCTGCCTGATTCCAGATCAACCTTCAAAGCATCCGAAAGGGTTTGGGTGGTTGAAACCCATTCATGGTTCTCGCTCTTCCAGACATCTTTCCCGTCCGCATCGTAAATATATATGGAGAAATAGCGCATATGAGAAGTAAAATCAATGGTCAACCTTCCGCTGGATGATAAGCGGAAGGCAAAGTAATCTTCCCTGTCATTTTCGGAAATAGAGCCGTTAACCGTGTCACCAACAGAGATGGCATCAGCGACACTGGTATCATCGTTGTTTTCTGTCTCCTGTACGGAAGCGGCAGACGCAATCAGTGCCGCCGGCGCATAAGAAGAAAACAGCAAAGCAAGAGCCAATAAAACCGGAAAAACATGCTTTTTAAGTACCGCGTTCAAAACGATCCCTCCGCTATTTTTTAGATATATAAAGTATATCATCGCCATATATAGTTGTCAACAGAAAAAATATAATACAATTTCCATATTTCATTCTCCAATGGCGCATAAAAAACAGGAGCAAAAATCAGCGGGATTTTAAGGATACTGATTGCTCAATCGTGAGAAGTAAGAAGATAAAACATTCCAATCCATCCCGGATGGAGCATTCTTCCATGATGAGCTATCACATTAAAAGGAGCCTTGATGGTTCAAGACTTCTTTGGTAAAACAACTGTTTTTTCAATCAAGCTGTCGCAGACTTTTACTGGACTGCGGGGAAGCAGGCAAGACCCAGCGCAATATAGGCAACGCCGCCCGAGGGGCACTTTTTTAACAGATAGTGCCACCTAAAGCAAATGCTTTGGGCGGCAGGTTTGTTATTCTTGCAGCTTTTAAGCGTCAAAGGAATCGAGCTTTACCGCCACGCGCAGAATCTTCCGCGCATCGGCGGAGGTGACTTTACCGTCGTTGTTTACGTCACCCAGCACCATTTCCGGCTCGACGGGCTGAGGCTCCGTCGGCTCCGGCTCGGTGGGCTCCGTCGAGAGCTCGGTGCTTACTTCTTCCAATTCATCCACCAGTGCATAGGCGCTGAAATGGTCGGTTTTGAAGCAGACCTTACTGTCTTCGATATAGAAATCCAGCTTGTGGATGCCGCTGCCGTCGTTGCCCACATAATATACGGCGGTGCGCTCGGCGTTATAGTCTTCGGGCAGGGGGATTTTTACCAATGCCTTACCGTACGACTGGACCGCTTCTTCACCATTGATTATGAGGACAGCATCATACAGCTCATGACGGAAATTGCCCTTTTCGCTGCTCAGAATCTGATAAGCGGCGCCGCCAAACAGCTGCACCGCTTCCACCGTCAAGTCGCCCGCTAAGGTATCGTTCTGATCGCCAATCGAGATGCCGGTTTTACTGTTCTGCGCCTTAGAGGCAGGGGTCAGGCATCGCGCCGAAAATCAGTTCCGCATTCAATAGCGAGTAGTTATCTGAGCCAATGGTAACTGCGTTCCACTGTTCTTCCGTGCCGGTATAATACACCGTGGTCAGGGCGGGGCATTCGTAGAACGCAGAATCGCCAATGGTGGTTACACTGTCCGGAATGATATAAGCGGTTTCGCTGTTGCCAACGGGATATTGTATCAGCGTGGTTTGCTCTTTATTATACAATACTCCAGCTGCATCCGAAGAATAGTTCGGATTCTCTGCCGCTACCGTGATGGAAGTCAGGGCTCGGCAGTAATCAAACGCCCCTTCGCCGATGGTAGTTACGCTGTCCGGGATCACTACCTCAGTCATGGAAAAGCAGGAAGAAAACGCATAATTGCCGATGGTGGTTACGTTGTCACCGATCTCGACCGTAGTCAGAGCAGAGCACTCATAGAACACCAGATCGCCGATGGCAGTTACGCTATCGCCGATCTCGACCGCAGTCAGAGCCACGCAGGAAGAAAACGCATCATCGCCGATGGCAGTTACGCTGTCCGGAATGGTATATGCGGTTCTGCTGTTACCGATGGGATATTGTATCAGTGTGGTTTTATCTTTATTATACAAGACTCCGTCCGCATCCGAAGAATAGTTTGGATTCTCTGCCGCTACCGTAATAGCGGTCAGGGTATAGCAGGCATAGAACGCAGAATCGCCAATGGCGGTTACGCTTTTACCAATTTCGACTGTAGTCAGGGCTGAGCACGAAGAGAACGCAGAATCGCCGATGGTGGTAACGCTGTTGCCGATCACGATCGAGGTCAGGGCATCGCAGTCATAGAACGCAGAATCACCGATGGTGGTTACGCCATTGCCGATCTCTGCCGTGGTCAGGGCATAGCAGGACTGAAACGCAGAATCGCCGATGGCAGTCACGCTGTCCGGGATCACGACTGAGGTCAGGGTTTCGCAATATGCGAACGCATCTTCGCCAATGACGGTTACGGTATAACCTTTGATGGTCTCAGGGATGGTCACGTCGCCGCCAGCGCCAGTATATTCGGTGATTTCCACAGAGTCGCCGGCTAAAATTTCATACTCATAATCACTACTTATTGCCACAAAAGTGGTGACGGGCAATGCGACCAATAGCATCACAACGGACAAAAGAATTACTGTGATTACTCTTGCGTTTTTCATCTCTATCACTCCATCCTATAAGTTTATTTATCATACCATATCAACAAACCTTCCCACAATCGGCAAAACAGAGAAATTTTTTTGTGATTTTTTCCTGTTGCGGGCGGGCAAAATTTCAAAACGGTTCAGCGTTGAGAAAAAAGAAACATATGCTGTGCGATCTATACAATCCCGCCCGGCTGTTTTTGGGCACTTTGCCATGGGCAAAATGACGAAAAAAATCCCGGCAGTCCGAAGACTGCCGGGATGGAGGGTCTATCTTACGCCTCGTAGACGCTGACCTTTTTGCGGTCTTTGCCCAAGCGCTCGAAGCGGACGGTGCCGGTCACTTTGGCATAGAGGGTATCGTCAGAGCCCTTGCCGACATTGTTGCCGGGGTGGATGTGGGTGCCTCTCTGGCGAACCAGAATGGTACCGGCGTTGACGGTCTGACCGTCGGCACGTTTGACGCCAAGTCTTTTGGACTCGGAATCTCTGCCGTTTTTGGTGGAGCCCATACCTTTTTTATGAGCAAACAATTGGATGTTAAGTTTCAGCATTGCTGCGCACCTCCGAATTTGATGAATGGATGATTTTAATTTGCAGTTGATCGGGATACTGGGCAGAAAGAGCGTTCAGATGATCCGCAAAGCCCCACAAAAGCGCAGAGGCGGCGTCGCTCGTTTCCGGCAGAAAGAGGGAAAAGAAACCGTCCCGCACCCGAATCGCCGCCCGGACGGAAAACCGGTCGGTTAGGGTATTGGCGATCAGATACGCTGCCGAAGAAATCGCCGCGCAGACGATATCCTCACCGGCAACGGAAGCGGGATTGGCGTGTCCTTTCAGACAGAAGCCGGTCAGCTCTTTACCTCTGGCTATCAATATGACCCGGGTCATCAGGCTTTGATTTCGCCGATTTCAACCTTGGTATAGGGCTGACGATGACCAAGCTTTCTTTTCTCGTTCTTTTTGGGCTTATAGGTGAAGACGGTGATCTTTTTGGCTTTGCCGTTCTTAAGGACCTTGGCGGCAACGGAAGCGCCGGAAACATAGGGCGCGCCGGTCTTGATCCCATCGTCGCCGCAGACGGCGACCACTTTGTCAAACACGATGGCGGCGTCGGCTTCTTCGTTCAGTTTTTCGATGTAAAGCACATCGCCGGTCTGAACTTTATACTGTTTGCCGCCGGTTTCAATGATTGCGTACATAAACAAAAACCTTCTTTATCAGACTCGCTGTACAGGGGTGTGCCGCTCGGCACTTCAAGGCATACTGCCACCCGGGACATGCGGCTTGATTATTTTATCACACACGCCTTTTTCTGTCAAGAGCGATTGCCAATCTTTTTAGAAAAACGCTTAAAAGGCGTTTTTGATATAGTTGATGCGATAGTTTTTCGGGTCGGAAAAAATCACCTCGGCGATATCGAAGCGCAGCTGCGCATCCGGCGCGTAGAGACGCAGCACAGCGGAAGACGCGCCGAGCACCCTTCTCTGTTTCTCCCGGTCTACATTTTCCGCCGGAGACAGCATCGCGCCGGGCGAACGGGTTTTGACCTCCACCAGGCAGATCAAATTTCCTTTTTTGGCGACGATATCCACCTCAGAGGTGCCGGCGCGGAAGTTGGTCATCAAAATCCGATAACCCGCCTGCCGCAGGTACCGCACCGCCAGTATTTCGCCCCAGATTCCGGTTTTGCGTCTCTCATCCATCTTATTTCTCCGCTAAATTTTTCAAAAAGCTGCGGCGGTGCACCTCGGAAATGCCGTATTGCTTTATCCGTTCATAATGTAATTTCGTGCCGTACCCCTTATGCTGTTCAAAGGCGTACTGCGGGTATTGCTCCGCCAGCGCCAGCATATACCGATCCCGCGAAACCTTGGCAAGAATGGAGGCGGCAGCGATGGAATAGCTCAGGGAATCGCCCTTGACCACCGTGCGCTCCAAAAGACCGGTGTTGGGAGAGCGATTGCCATCCACCAGCAGCAGATCCGGCGTTACGGGCAGCGCATCCACCGCCCGCTTCATGGCAAGAAAAGCGGCGTTCAGGATATTGATCTGATCGATCTCCTGCACGCTTGCCGTGCCAACCGCCCAGATGGCGCCGCTGTGGGTCAGCTTTTCATACAGTGCTTCGCGCTTTTTTTCGGATAGCTTTTTAGAATCATTCAGCCCCTCCGGCTCGAAGCTCTCCGGCAGGATACAGGCGGCGGCGAAAACCGGACCGGCGAGAGGTCCCCTGCCCGCCTCATCCACGCCGCAGACCAGCGCATATCCCTCCCGCTTCGCGGCGTTTTCCAGCGCAAAACTAATCATCGGCGCACGCCCCTTCCGCCGGCGGCGCCTCAAAGGACAGCCTGCCGAGTTTTCCTGCCCGGAATTCATCCAGCAGGGTTGTCGCTGCCCGCAGGGTATCCACTTCCCCGCCGCGCACCAGCATCCCGCGTTTTTTCCCCAGCAGCTCCAACAGCTCGTAATCGGTCAAGCCGTCGAGCTCGGTCATGCGGTAACGATTTGACAGCATATCGGGATAATGCTTTGCCAAAATCGCCAGCAGACGCATGGCAAGCAGCTCCACATCCACCACCTGATCCTTAACACCGCCGGTGAACGCGAGCTTGTCGCCCACTTCCGGGTCCTCAAATTTTGGCCAGAGCACACCGGGGGTATCCAGCAGCTCCATGCCGCCATCGATGACAAACCATTGGTTGCTGCGCGTCACTCCGGCGCGATCCTCGACCCTGGCTTTGCTCTCCTTTGCCATACGGTTGATAAAGGAGGATTTTCCGGTATTGGGGATACCGACCACCATCACGCGCAGCGCTCTGCCCGCCATGCCCTTTTCTTCGTTCAGACGGATGCGCTCTTTGCAGAGGGCGCGGATGGCGGGGCGGAATTGCCGCAGACCTTTGCCGCTTCGGCAATCGACTGCCAGCGCGGTTCTGCCCTGGGTTTTCCAATATTCAATCCAGCGGCTGGTGATGGCTTCGTCCGCCAGATCACATTTATTCAAAAGATACAGAACCGGCTTACCGCCGATCAGGTCGGCAAGCTCCGGATTCTGCGAGCTTTCCGGAATACGAGCATCCAGCAGCACGGTGACCGCGTCCACCAGCGGCAGCATTTCCCGGATTTTGCGGCGGGTTTTCGCCATATGCCCCGGGAACCACTGCACCTGCTGTTTTTGCTGATCCGCCATAGGTTTTTCCCTTCTTTCAAAAAACATCCGATAACCGCATTGCTGCCGCTATCGGATGCGAAGTTTTCTTTATTCCTGTCCGGTCGCCATGCGGAAGGACTCGTAAATATCCCAGCTGCCGAAGGGCACGATTCTGCCGATGGCTTTGCCTAAAATATATTCTTCCCGGCAGAAGCCAACCAATGTGGAGCGGCTGTCGTTGGAAGCGTTGCGGTTATCGCCGCACATAAACACATATCCTTCCGGCACGGTCAGAGGGAATTGCTGATCCTCTGCGGTCCGGCGGGTAGTGGGCGTATTGACATATGCCCTTTCGTCCAGAGCGACACCGTCCACATAAACAATGCCGGTATCGTAATCGATATCCACCGTTTGACCGCCAACGGCAATCACGCGCTTGATCAGCGGCTCGTCAAAGGTGCTGGGCGGATAAGAAACGATGATGTCGCCGTATTCCGGCTCGCCATAAATGGGCGTGATCAGCAGCCAGTCGCCGCTGTTGAGCGTCGGAAGCATGGAGGAACCGCTGACGCCAACCGGACGGGCAAAAAACACAAAGACCACCGCTATGACCACCAACGCGGAAACAAAAACCGAAACCAGCTCAAAAGCATTGGAGGCAATGGTCACGCTGACCCTTTTGTCAGGCGCCTTGCTTTTCTTTATTTTTTTTCGTTTATTTCCCGCCTGCGGCGCCTCCGGCGCAGCCTGGGCGGGTACGACGCTTTCCGGCGAGGTATCAATGGTATTTTCATTCATAAGAAAACATCCCTTCAACGGAAAAACTTCCGCTCAAAAAGGCAAAAGGGAGCCGAACCGACTCCCTCCCTTTTTTTTGAAAAACGATAGAGGGACAATGCCCCAAAAATCAGCGAATCTGCTCCTTGACCTTGGCGGCTTTACCGACTCTGTCACGAAGATAGTACAGCTTCGCTCTGCGAACGCGACCATGTCTGATCACATCAACCTTGGCAACATTGGGGGAATGCAGCGGGAAAACACGCTCAATACCCACGCCAAAGGAAAGACGGCGGACGGTAAATGTTTCGGAAATGCCGCTGCCTTTGCGGGCAATGACGGTACCCTCGAACATCTGAATCCTCTCTCTGTCGCCCTCGCGAATTTTAACATGAACTTTTACAGTGTCACCCACATGAAACTGGGGGACTTCCGACTTCAGGCTGCTGTCGGAAATCGTTTTCAAAGCGTCCATATGAAACCTCCAAAAAATTTTCAGCCGTTCATATCTTAAAGATGACACCATTCTTAAAACAGAGGACCGACCGCTTTAATGTAATCTGCGTTACACTAACCGCCGCCCGGCAGCGCCGGACGCAAAAGAACGCTTGTATATAGTAGCACAAGACAAAAGAAAAAGCAAGAACTTTTTTAAGTTTTTTCTTCAATGACCGCGAATTGCCGCGGCGGGAATATATTTTTGCAAAATTTGAAGATAAGAATGCAATTGCTCGTCGGTGGGAGCGCTGAGACCTTCGCCGGAGATTAAATCGCCGCTGTCGGCAAAAACCTGTAAAAAATATGGCTCACTGCCCCGAAGCCACTGCCCGATTTTTTCAAAATCCGACGCTTCGTGCAGGGGCGATACGACGGTGGTGCGGAACTCAAAAGGCACGCAGCCCGAAAGCAAAAGCTCCGCCGACTGCTGAATATCTGAAAAGCGCAGCGCCGTTACACCGCAGGTTTGCGCGTATTTTTCGGGAGAGTTTTTGATATCCATCGCCACATCGTCCACAAGCCCCTCTTCGATCAGCCTTCGCAGCCGGTCCGGGCTGGTGCCGTTGGTATCCAGCTTGATCGACAGCCCCAGTTTTTTGATTTTCTCCAAAAAATCAGGCAGCTCCTTTTGCAGCAGCGGTTCGCCGCCGGTCACACAGACGCCGTCTAAAATGCGCTTTCTTTTTTCTAAAAAAGTAAATATATCCTCCTCGGTGCTGTCATTGTCCTCACAGAACACCACCGAAGCATTGTGACAGAAGGGACAGCGAAAATTGCATCCGCCAATAAAAATCGTGGATGCAACCTTGCCCGGATAATCCAGCAATGTGGTTTTTTGTATGCCCTGAATCGGGATCATAAGTCACCGTTCTTTTCTATCAGTTTTTCGATAATGACCGCTGCGGCGCCGATGCAGTTCAGACAGCACTGCCGCCGGCGGTAATATTCGGGCGTGCGCGCTTCCGGCTCGGGCGGATAGGGTCCCTCCCCCAGGGAGAGGATATCCCGGCACAATAACGAGCCGCACTGCGCCTGAAACTGCTGCGCCATTTTCTGTACACGGCGGTAGTGATCGGTTTTTTCCTCCTGACTCACCGGCTGCTCAAAGCCATAAAGAAGCCCGGCAACCATCGCCATGCCGGTGACCGCGCCGCAGACCTCCCGCAGCCGCCCGATGCCGCCGCCCAAAGAGGAAGCGATACGCTGGGCGGTCTTTTCGTCCAGACCTGTTTCACTGCCAAAAGCGCAGAGAACCGACTGCGCACAGGTATAGCCGTTTTGGAACAGGGCGCGGGCTTTTTCCTCGTGGGGGGTCATGCTTCTTCCTCCGCTTGCCGCAGATATGCCAGCGCCTCCAGCGCAGCAACGGTACCGTCGGCGCAGGCGGTGGTGATCTGACGGATTTTTTTCTGCCGGCAATCTCCGGCGGCAAACAAGCCGGCCGTTTTGGTGCGGCAGGAATCATCGGTGATGATATAGCCCATCGCGTCCATCTCCGCCAAATCGGCAAAAGCTTCGTTCTGGGGCTGCAAGCCAATGGCAATGAATAGCCCAGCGCAGTCAATCAGCTGCTCGTCGGCATTTTCCACAGCTTTGATGCGCACGCCTGTCAGCTGCTCCTTTCCAAGAAGCTCCCGGACGGTATAGCCGGGAATCAGCTCGATATTATCCTTCTGGCGGCACCGGTTGAGCAGTTTTTCCTCGCCGGTAAACTCCGGCAGATTCTGAATCACCGTCACTTTTTCGCAAAGCTCGGACAGCAAAAGCGTCTCCTGCAAAGCGGAATTGCCGCCGCCGACAACCGCAACCTTCTGATTTTTATAAAACGCACCATCGCAAACCGCACAGTAGGAAACGCCGCTGCCGCAGAGCTCCTCCTCCCGGGGAAGCCCCAGAGCCCGGTGACGGGCGCCGGACGCAATAATCACGACGCGCGCCTCATATGCAATATCCGTTGTGCGAAGGAGAAAGCCTTTTTCGGTTTTCTCCAGTCCGGTCACCTCGGCGGCGACGAAATCGCCGCCCGCTTCGATTACCTGAGAAACCAGCGCGTCGGCAAATTCATTGCCGCTGATGCTGACGCTGCCGGGGAAATTTTCAATCTTCGGTGAAAAGGTCACCTGACCGCCGAAGGCGCCTTTTTCCAGAATCAGAACGCTTTTTTCAGCACGCAGGGCATAGACGGCGGCGGTCAGTCCTGCCGGACCCGAGCCGATGATCAGAATATCAGTCATTGGACGCCCTCTTGTTGACATCGCGGGAAGCAAGGTATCCGGTAATTGCGGAAACGCCGGCATATTTGATCGCTTCGCCGTTCTTGACAACCACAAGAGTTGGCGCCTGCCGGATGCCCAGCTCTTTCGCCTTGTCGGCATTTTCTTCCGCCAGCAATTTTTCATAGGTGACGCCGGCTTTATCCAAAAGGGAGCAGGCAATGCGGCAGTTCGGGCAGGTTGCAGTGGCAAAAAGCATCACGCCGTCTTCGCCGCACTCAGTCTGCGGCTGCGCTGCCTCGGGCGCCTGCACATGGGATTTGGCGGCGCTGACCCGGGCATCGTCGATCCTGTATACCTTGCGCTCTTTGAATTCCTCGGTCTTGCCGGCATTCCAGTTCTGAACCGGACGATAATAGCCGGTAATGCGGCTGTAAACCTCCGTTTTTTCGCCGCAGGTAGGGCAGACATACTGTTCACCGGCGATATAACCGTGATTTTTGCAGACCGAATATGTCGGGGAAATCGTATAATAAGGCAGCTTGTAATTTTCAGCAATTTTGCGTACCAGGCGGGCAGCGGATTGCCAATCGGGCAATTTCTCACCCAGGAAGGTATGGAAAACGGTACCGGAAGTATACAGCGTCTGCAGATCATCCTGCACATCCAGAGCGGTGAAAACATCGTCGGTATAGCCAACGGGCAGGTGGGAGCTGTTGGTATAATAGGGCGTTTTGTCATTTTCAGAAGCGGTGATGATGTCGGGGAAGCGCTGCTTGTCGTGCTTTGCCAGGCGATAGGAGGTGGACTCGGCAGGGGTCGCTTCCAGATTATACAGATCGCCGTATTCCTCCTGATAATCAGACAGGCGTTCACGCATATGGTTCAGCACGCGCTGGGTAAATTCCTGCGCGTTCTCATGCGTCAGATCGGCGCGGATCCATTTCGCGTTCAAGCCAGCCTCGTTCATGCCGACCAGACCGATGGTGGAGAAATGATTCTCAAAGGTTCCGAGATACCGCTTGGTATACGGATACAATCCCTCGTTCATCAGCTTGGTGATGACGGTGCGTTTGATTTTCAACGAACGGGCGGCGATGTCCATCAGCTTATCCAGGCGGCTCATAAACTCCTCTTCCGTTTCGGACAGATAAGCGATACGGGGCATATTGATGGTCACGACGCCGACGGAGCCGGTGCTCTCGCCGCTGCCGAAGAAGCCGCCGCTCTTTTTGCGCAGCTCACGCAGATCCAGACGCAGGCGGCAGCACATGCTGCGCACATCGCTGGGCTGCATATCGCTGTTGATATAGTTGGAGAAATAAGGTGTGCCGTATTTAGAAGTCATTTCAAACAGCAGCCGGTTGTTCAGCGTGTCGGACCAATCGAAATCGCGGGTGATGGAATAGGTCGGAATCGGATACTGGAAGCCTCTGCCGTTGGCGTCGCCCTCGATCATCACTTCGATGAAGGCGCGGTTGATCATATCCATTTCCTTTTTGCAGTCTTTGTATTTGAAATCCATTTCCTTGCCGCCGACAATTGCGGGCAGCTCCGCCAGGTCTGCGGGCACGGTCCAGTCCAGTGTAATGTTGGAGAAGGGCGCCTGCGTACCCCAGCGGCTGGGGGTATTGACGCCGTAGATAAAGGACTCTACACATTTTTTGGTCTGGTCATAAGTCAGATTGTCCACCTTGACAAAGGGCGCAAGGTAGGTGTCAAAGGATGAAAACGCCTGAGCGCCCGCCCACTCGTTCTGCATGATGCCCAGGAAATTGACCATCTGGTTGCACAAAGTTGCCAGATGCTTGGCAGGGGCGGAGGTGATTTTACCCGGAACACCGCCGAGTCCTTCGCAGATCAGCTGCTTGAGCGACCAGCCCGCGCAATAGCCCGTCAGCATTGACAAATCGTGCAGGTGTAAATCGGCATTGCGATGGGCATTGGCAATCTCGTCGTCGTAAATTTCGGAAAGCCAATAGTTGGCGGTGATCGCGCCGGAGTTGCTTAAAATCAAACCGCCGACCGAATAGGTCACGGTGGAATTCTCCTTGACGCGCCAGTCGGTGACCTTGACATAGCTGTCTACCAGCTCTTTATAGTCCAGGATGGTGGACTTCATATTACGGACCTTTTCGCGCTGGCGGCGATACAGAATATACGCCTTGGCAACCTCGGAATACCCCGCCTGCACCAATACGGATTCGACGCTGTCCTGGATATCCTCAACAGCGATCAGGTTATTTTTGATTTTCGGCTCAAAGTCAGCGGTAACCTTCAGAGAAAGAAAATCAATCACCGCAGGATGAAAATTGACCTCCTGCGCCTCAAAAGCCATGGTGATGGCGTTTGCAATTTTTTTCAGATCAAAATCTACGATTTTGCCGTCGCGTTTCATTACACTATACATTCCGGGTACTCCTCATATCTTCAAAATATTTTGCGTTTTCAGGTGGATACATCTGCCGCACGGGTACTATAGTAACACAAGATATTGTGTCTGTCAATAGCATTCTTTCCATAAATTGTGATTTTATCCGCCCATGGCAGAAAAATGACGCCGAAATTTTCCATACAAAAGACGCTTGCGTTCATTAAACGACCCCTCGTCTTGAAACTTTTCGATCCGCCATGTGTATTTTTCACCGAAAAGGCAAATACTATCTTCGCAAGGCAGGCGCCGCCTTCGGGAAAGGACGAAAAAAAATGGATATACACAGAGGCGATATTTACTACGCGGATCTAAGCCCCGTGGTGGGCTCTGAGCAGGGCGGCTTGCGACCGGTACTTATCGTGCAGAACGATGTGGGCAATCGATACAGCCCGACCGTCATTGCTGCCGCCATCACCAGCCGGAAAACAAAAAATCCGCTGCCCACGCACATTCGCGTCAAGGCAAGCGGCAGCGGCTTGCAGCGGGATTCGATCATCCTTCTGGAACAAATCCGGACCCTGGACAAAAGCCGCCTGCGCAGCCGCATGGGCACGTTGGAATCACCGGAAATGAAGAAGGTGGACGCAGCGCTTTCGGTCAGCTTCGGGTTGTAAGCATCGTTTCGCGCGATGAAAAACAAGAGAAGGAGTAAAAAAGATGGCATCTTTGACCAGCGAAGAATTAAAGGCATTGGAGGATCAGCTGAACTGCGAGCAGCTTTTGATTAAAAAATATAAAAGCTATGCCGCATCCGCCAGCGATCCACAGATCCGGACCACCTGCGAACAGCTTGCCGCGCAGCACCGAACCCATTTTGACACCCTGATGGGTCATTTGAATTAAGGAGGAAAAAAGTATGACCGCTTCACCGATGACCGACCGGGAGATGATGGAGGACGTTCTGTCCTCGCAGAAAGCCATCACCGGTGTATACAACACCTTTTCCAGCGAATGCGTGCATTCCTGCCTGCGGGATGATTTTTTGAATATCCTGCAGCAGGAGCATCAGATTCAAGCGGATGTATTCACTCAAATGCAGCAAAGAGGCTGGTATAACCCAGCCCAAGCCCAGCAGCCGCAGATCGATCAGGTCAAAACCAAATTTCAGAATATCGCATCTTCCCTGTAAGCTTCGGGGACCTTCCCGGCGTCCGTCATGTGGCGGACGCCGCTTTTTGCAGCCAATCACATAGAAAGGCAAGCACCCGGTCAAAATCCTCCTCGCGCAAGCCGCCGTAATTGATCAGCAGTGACGACGGCGAACGGGCAGGCGGACGGCGATAAAAATCGGAAAGAAAGGCAAAGGCAATGCCCTGCTCCTTTGCGTCGGCGCGCAGACGCTCCTCCGCCAGCGGCGCGCGAAAGGTCAAAAGAAAATGGAGCCCGGCGGCGGTTTCCTCCACATGAACAAAGGACGCCAGGGGGCTTTGGCGGATTTTTTCGAGAAAAAGAAGCCGGCGGCGGTTGTAGAATTTTTTCATCCGCCCGATGTGCCGCTCATACATGCCGCTTTCCATAAAGGACGCCAGCGTCAGCTGCTCCGGCACGGAAACGGTGCAGGAAAAGCCGGAAAACCGGCGGCAATACAAATCCATCAACCCGGCGGGCAGTACCAGATAGCCGATGCGAAGGGACGGGGCGATGGTTTTTGAAAAGGTATTCATATAAATCACCTTTTCGCTTCTGTCCTCGGCAATCAGGGGCGGCAGGGGTCTTGCATCGAAGCGAAGCTCGCTGTCGTAGTCGTCCTCGATCAAATACCTGCCGCTTCTCTCCCCTGCCCACGCCAGAAGCTCAAAGCGGCGGGACGCCGGGGTCAGGATACCGGTGGGATATTGGTGATTCGGAGAAACATGCAGCACCTCGGCGGGCGAAGCGCGCAGGGCATCGAGCCGGATGCCGTCCGCGTCCATCGGCAAAAAAAAGCATCTTGCCCCAGCGGCACGATACAGGTCGGATACCTTGCGATAGCCGGGATCCTCCAGCGCGAAGACCCGATACGCGCCCAAAAGCTTTACCAGAATGTCGCAAAGGCTTTCCGTCCCGGCGGCAACCAGAATACGATCCGGCGACACATCCAGAAAACGGCTGCGCCTGAGATAGGCGGCGATTTGTAAGCGCAGCGCCTGTTCGCCGGAGAACTCGCCGCTGCGGAAAATACCGTCGCCCTGCTCGGTCAGGACACGGCGGGTCAGGCGGCTCCAGGCGGCAGTGGGAAATCGCCCTGCGTCCGGGCGGTCAACCCGCAGATCGATCGCGAAGCGCTCATGCTCCGGCAAATGATAGCGCGGCGCGACCCCCGCCACCGGCGGCGGGGGCGTTTCCAGCGCGGCGACATAATAGCCTTTCTTTTGTACCGCATAGAGATAGCCTTCCGCCGCCAATTGGGCATAGGCGTTTTCTACGGTGATCAGGCTGACGGACAACTGCTTCGCCAGCGCCCGTTTGGAGGGCAGCTTTTCCCCGGATTCAAAGGCGCCGGACAGAATATTTTCTTTCAGCGCCCGGTAAATCTGCTCGTACAAGGGCTGGCGCGCGGCATCTTTTAACACAATCGGCTGCATAAAATCCCTTCTGGTCTTATACTTTTTATTATTTCTGGTCATTGCAACAGATTCAGTTTCGATTATAATGGAAGAAAACAAGAATTGCAAGGTGTTTTACCATGAAAAACAAAAAGCTGCTGCAACTGGTGCTGACCGCGCTGTTTATGGCGTTGACCACTGTCGCGACGCTGGTAATCCAGATCCCGCTGCCTGCCCACGGCTATCTGAACGCCGGAGACGTCCTGGTATTGCTGGAGGCATGGCTGCTGGGCCCGGTTTACGGCAGCCTCGCGGCGGGAATCGGCTCGATGCTGGCGGATCTGATCAGCGGGTACAGCATGTTCGCACCGGGAACGCTGGTCATTAAAGCCCTTTGTGCCCTTGCCGCCGCGCTGGCATATCGCAAAATCGGAGAGGGACAGAAAAAAAGAAGCAAAAGGATCGCGTCAAGGCTGTTTTCCGGAATCGTGGGCGAAGCGATTATGGTGTTGGGGTATTTTGGCTACAGCGCCCTTTTGCTGCGACAGGGACTGGCAGCGGCGGCGGACGCGGCAGGCAACTGCGTACAGGGGCTGTTCGGCATAGCGCTGGGAACACTGCTGTGCGAGATGCTGCTCGCCAACCGGCAAATCAGGTATTCATTGGAAAGGATGCGATAACATGGGAAATCTGCAAATTTACAACGATCTGACAGAGGAAGGAATCCGCAGGCTGTACGAGCAGGCAAAGGCAATCGCCGTAGAATTTTCGGAAAAGGCGGCGCTGAAGCCGGGGCAGCTGGTAGTGGTCGGCTGCTCAACCAGCGAAGTACTGGGCAAGGATTACGGAACCTATTCACACCCACAGGCGGGCGACGCAATCTGGCGGGGGCTGGCAGAAATTTTTTACGAAAAAGGGATTTTTATCGCGGCGCAGTGCTGCGAGCATTTAAACCGGGCGCTGATTGTGGAAGAAGAAATCGCAAAGGAGGACCAGCTTGTAAGCGTTGTGCCTCAGCCCAAGGCGGGGGGATCCTTTGCCACGGCGGCATGGCGGCAGATGCGTCATCCGGTGGCGCAGGAATACATCCGGGCGGACGCAGGACTGGACATCGGCGGCACAATGGTGGGAATGCACCTGAAGCCGGTGGCAGTGCCCTTTCGGCTGACGCAGAACCATCTGGGCGAAGCGATGGTATTGAGCGCCTACACCCGTCCGAAATACATCGGCGGCGCACGGGCGGTGTACGCCCCGCCGGAAAAATAACGAAAAATTTCATAAAATAAGAAGCAAAAGAACTGTCTCAGGCAAAACAGACAGTTCTTTTTTCATTCGGCAGCCATGGGCAAATAAAAGGTCCCGGGCGGCAGATTGCTCTGCCGCCCGGGGAGGGCAGTGATGAAAAACATCAGGTAATATACTTGATATAGTTGATGATGTGAACAAAGAAGTGAACGATCATATAGAAGAATCCGATGACCGGAATATCTTTGTTTGCTTCATAAATGTCACACATGCTGCAGCGGAAGCCGCCCCAGATGGAATCCTCGTCGTCATCGTCCCCGTCGGGATCGTCCGGATTTTCCGGATCCTCCGGCTCGTCGGGATCATCGGGATCTTCGGGCAGAATGGGCTTGCCGTCGATATCGCAAATGCCGTCGCCGTTTTCATCCACATGACCGGTAGCAGGAGCGGTTTCGGTCGCCGGGGTGACGACAACACCGCAGGCGTCGCAATAGGTGCCGCCGGTATGTCCCGCCGTCTCACAGGTGGGATCGGCATCGGGAATGGCAATGATGTGGGCGTGGTTGTTCGCGTCATAATCGCCGTACTCTCTGCCGCATTCTACGCAGACCGCGCGGCTGACGCAGGTCGCCGTGCCGCCGTGATGGATGTGACCGGTATCGGTAATTTCTTTATCCATCTGATAGCCGCACTTGGTGCAGGTATAACGCATCAAGCCGACGCCGGTGGCGGAATCTTCGGGATGCAGAATCATCTCGCCCTCGTCATAGACATGACCGGTAGCGGGAATGGCTTCCTCATAGGTTTCGCCGCAAACGGTGCAGGCGGACTGACGCAAACCGGGCTCGGTGCAGGTTGCTTCCTTGATCGTCGTCCATTCACCGGGCTGATGCCCCGCAGGTTCGGTGGTTTCGCGTCCGAAGACCTGACCGCAAACCGTGCAGCGCTCTTCTCTGATGACACCGGTGGTGCAGGAGCCGCTGATGGTGACCCACTGCGGGTTATGCCCTTTGGCGGGAATCAAATCGTGACCGGAAACATATTCGCCGCAGTCGTCGCAGTACACACCGGCGGTATA
>CASFQZ010000100.1 GCA_949296825.1 uncultured Eubacteriales bacterium | reverse complement strand
CTATGGGATATTGAATCAAGGTGGTTTTATCTTTATTATACAATATCCCGTCCGCATCCGAAGAATAGTTTGGATTCTCTGCCGCTACCGTAATGGCGGTCAGGGCATCGCAGTCAGAGAACGCAGAACCGCCGATGGTGGTTACGCTGTCTGGGATTACAACCGTGGTCAGGGCATCGCAGTCAGAGAACGCCAAATCGCCGATGGCGGTTACACTGTTGCCGATCTCTACCGTGGTCAGGGCATCGCAGGAATAGAACGCATAATCGCCGATGGTGGTGACGCCGTCCGGGATCTCTACCGAGGTCAGGGCATCGCAGTCAGAGAACGCATAATCAGCAATGGTAATGGTTCCCTCTCGGATGGTATATTCATTGGGGATTTCATACTTGTCTGCCACAATACAATGATTTCCGATATACAGAACCCCATTTTCCCAGTTGGATTTCTGATTATAATAACCGGTATAAGAAAAAGCAGAAATGCCAATCGACCGCACGCTGTCAGGAATCTCTATCGAGGTCAGGGCATCGCAGCCAGAGAACGCCGCATCGCCGATGGTGGTTACGCTGTCGCCAATCTCTACCGTGGTCAGGGCATCGCAGCCAGAGAACGCGTAACCGCCGATGGTGGTTACGCTGTCAGGAATCACGATCGAGGTCAGGGCATCGCATTCAGAGAACGCAGAATCGCCGATGGCGGTCACGGTATAGCCGTCAATGGTATCCGGGATGATCACATCGCCGCCGGCGCCGGTGTAGTCGGTGATTTCCGCCGTACCGCCGGCTAAAATTCTGTACTTAAAATCACCGCTTGTTGCCGCGAAGGTGGTAACGGGCAGTGCGGTCAGCAGCATCACAACGGACAAAAGAACCGCTGTGATTTTTCGTATGTTTTTCATCTGGAACCCTCCAATCTATAAGTTGATTTATCATACCATACCGATAGCTCTTTCCACAATCGTCAAAACAGAGAAAGTTTTTTTGCGATTTTTTCTGCTGCGGGCGGGCAAAATTTCAAAAAAAAAAAAACGGTTCAGCATTGAGAAAAAAGAAACATATGCTGTGCGATCTATACAATCCGGATAGGCTGTTTTTGTGCGCTTTGCCATGGGCAAAATGACGAAAAAATTTCAGACTCTCTTTCCTTTGATTCCTATTATTTTACATCTATCGCCCAAAGACAAAAGGCGTACATCATATCGCGGACAGCAAAAAATGCGGCTCCGGGTAATCGGAACCGCTGCATCAGAAGCTTCGGCGGCTGCTTTTCGCATAGCAGCCGCCATCCATTCAAAAAAATTTCGCGCGGTCTTAACCGATCCGCTCAAAATCCTGGGCGCCGTGACCGCAGATGGGACACTGGAAACCGTCGGGCAGTGTTTCGCCCTCATAGACATAGCCGCAGACCTTGCAGCGCCAGCCTTTTTTCTCGCTGCGTTGGGGCTTTGGCTTGATATTTTTCTGATAGTAATCATAGGTAACGGAGGGCTCGTCGGAGCGGCGCTCCGCGCTGTGGACCACCGCCAGGAACAGCGTATGGGTCGAAAGCTCCCGATGAGAGGTGATCTCGGCGCGCAAAACAGCATTGGTGTGCGCGGTCAGGGTAAAAATACCGTTGGCGCCGCGCTCCCAATCCTTAAAATCCGTCAGCTTATCGACAGCTCTGCCGCTCTGGAAGCCGAACCGGCGAATCCAGTCAAAGGGGACGGTTTGATCCAGCACCGAGACGGAAAAGCGCCCGGTATCCAGCAGCATCTGCCGCGTCAGGTTTTGTTTGTTGACCGCGACGGCAATCAGGTTCGGCTCGGTGGTAATTTGGGTCACGGTGTTGACGATGCAGCCGTTGTCCTTTTCCCCTTCCCGGGCGGAGAGAACAAACAAGCCGTAGCTCAAACGGTACATGGCGGTATGGTCCATAAAAAATGCCTCCTTTGGCGAAAAAATACAGGGCGGAACAGGGGATAATGCCCCGCTTCCGCCCCTTTGTTTTATTTTTTTACAACGATATTAACCAGCTTGCCTTTGACATACAATTCTTTGACAATGGGTTTGCCCTCAATCTCCGCCTTGACCGACGGCGCTTCCTTGGCGGCGGCGATGGCGGCATCGGCGGTAATGCCGGCGTCCACATTCAGGCGGGCGCGGATCTTTCCGTTGACCTGCACCACGATTTCGACGGCGCTGTCCCTGCATTTCGCCTCATCATAGGCGGGCCACGGGGCGGCGTTCAGCTCTCCGCCAAAGCCCATGCGCTCCCACAGCTCTTCGGTCACATGGGGCGCCATCGGATTCATCAAAATAGCGAAGGTACGCAGCTCTCCGCGGGTGATGCTGCCGGTGTCGTAAATGGCATTCATCAGGCTCATCAAGGCGGCGATAGCGGTGTTGCCCTTTAGGTTATCGATGTCTTCGGTGACCTTTTTGATGGTCTTATGAAAGGCGGTTTCCAATTCGGGGCGGTAAGCGTCCGAATCGGTAACCATCTCCTGAAAATTCCAGAACCGGTCGGCAAAGCGCTTGCAGCCCTTGATGGAAGAGGCGTTCCAGGGCGCTGCCTTTTCAAAATCACCGATGAACATTTCATAAAGACGCATGGTATCCGCGCCATACTCATTGACAATATCATCGGGGTTGACCACATTGCCGCGGGATTTGCTCATCTTTTCGCCGTTCTCGCCCAAAATCATGCCGTGGCTGGTACGCTTCCGGTAGGGCTCCTTTGTCGGCACCACACCGATATCATACAGGAATTTATGCCAGAACCGGCTGTACAGCAAATGCAGGGTCGTATGCTCCATGCCGCCGTTGTACCAATCGACGGGCAGCCAATACTTCAGCGCCTCCGGCGATGCCAGCGCGTCCTGATTATGGGGGTCGCAGTAACGCAGGAAATACCAGGACGAGCCAGCCCACTGGGGCATGGTATCGGTCTCGCGCTTGGCGGGTCCGCCGCAGTGCGGGCAGGTGGTATTCACCCAGTCATCCAGCTTAGCCAGCGGCGATTCGCCGTTGTCGGTGGGGGTATAGGAATCCACCATCGGCAGACGCAGCGGCAGCTCGCTTTCCGGCAGCGGCACATAGCCGCAGTTCGGGCACTGGACAATCGGGATCGGCTCGCCCCAATAGCGCTGCCGGGAAAAAACCCAGTCGCGCAGTTTGAAGTTAATCTTCGCTTCGCCCAGCCCTTCTTTTTCGAGCCACTGCGTAATCTTTTCCTTGGCCTCCTCCACGGAAAGTCCGGTCAAAAAGCCGGAATTTACCATCACGCCGGTATCGCAGTCGGTGAAGGCTTCCTTTTCAATATCGCCGCCCTTGACGACCTCTACCATCGGGATGCCGAATTTTTTGGCAAATTCCCAGTCTCTGGTATCGTGGGCAGGCACCGCCATAATCGCGCCGGTGCCATAGGAAGCCAGCACATAATCGGAAATATAGATCGGGATCCATTCGCCGTTGACCGGATTTTTTGCCCGTATACCGTCCAGGCGCACGCCGGTCTTTTCCTTATTGACCTCGGCACGCTCAAAATCGCTTTTATGGGCGGCGGCGTCGCGGTATGCGGCAACTTCGTCCCAGTTTTTGATTTTATCCTTCCATTGCTCCACCAGCGTATGCTCCGGCGCCATGACCATATAGGTCGCGCCAAAGAGGGTATCGGGGCGAGTGGTATAGACCTTGATTTCATCGCCGGTCTCAGCGGTGAAGCGCACTTGCGCGCCGGTGGAGCGCCCGATCCAATTTTTCTGCTGGGTTTTGACCCGCTCGATAAAATCCAGCCCCTCCAGATCATCCACCAGCCGCTGGGCATACTCGGTGATTTTCAGCATCCACTGGCTTTTGACCTTGTGGACGACCTCGCTGCCGCAGCGCTCGCACACGCCGTTAACCACTTCTTCGTTCGCAAGTACGCATTTACAGGAGGTACACCAGTTGACCGACATTTCTTTTTTATACGCCAGCCCCTTTTTAAACAGCTGCAAAAAGATCCACTGGGTCCACTTATAGTATTCGGGATCGGTGGTATTGATCTCACGGCTCCAGTCAAAGGAAAAACCCAGCGATTGCAGCTGCTGTTTGAAATGGGCAATGTTCTGCCTGGTTACGATCTCGGGATGGATATGGTTCTTAATCGCATAATTTTCGGTGGGCAGACCAAACGCGTCCCACCCCATCGGATACAGCACGTTATAGCCCTGCATTCTTTTTTTACGCGCCACCGCGTCCAGCGCCGTATAAGAACGCGGATGTCCGACGTGCAGTCCCTGTCCGGAGGGATAGGGAAATTCCACCAGACAATAATATTTCGGCTTGTCATATTCATTTTTGGCATGGAAGACGCCTTCCTCTTCCCAGCGGTCCTGCCATTTTTTTTCGATCTGCTTAAAGTTATAGTCCATTTGTAAAAACCTTCCTTGGCTTAATTCTCACTTGTCAGTTCGCTTATATCCAGCTGTGCGCCGTCGGTCCATAGTCGCTCCAGGTTATAATATTCCCGCGCGTCCCTGGTAAACAGGTGGACCATCACCTCGCCGTAATCCATCAGCACCCAGCCGGTGGCTCTGCCCTCCACCGCCGCCGGCACCACATTGTCCTGCTTTTTCAGCCGGTCCTCTACCTCGTCTGCAAGGGCGTGGACATGGGTATTGGAGGTACCGGTCGCGATGATGAAATAATCCGACAAAATGGTCAGCTCATCAATCCGGATGGCGACGATGTCCTCCGCTTTTTTCTCGTCTAAAATACGGACGATTTTGTTCACAAGTTCGTTCATTCCGTTTCCTCCGTTTGTCGTCGCGCGAAAACCGCGTCGTTATAAGCATTTACCGTATCCGAGTAAATCGGCTGCCGCCGCCGGCAGAGCTGACCGATGGTAAAGTTCAGCCCTTCTTCGATGGCTCCGTCCAGCGATTGACGCGCCAATTGGCGCATTTGCTCCACCCCGGGGTACGTCCGGTCGGCGGAGATAAAGTCAGCGACAAAGACGACCTTTTCCAGCAATGTCATATTCGCCCTGCCGGAGGTATGATACCGCACCGCGGACAGGATGTCGGGATCATCCGTCCCCAATTCCTTTTCCAGCCAGAGCGCCCCGGCAACCGAATGCCAGAGCGCGCTCTGGCTCAGCAGCACCGGATCGGCGTCGGGCAGATTCTCTTTGATATAGGCAAGCAGCCACTCCTGCGGTTCATCCTTCAGGATATCGTGAATCAGCCCCGACGTATAGGCTTTTTTTTCGTCGGCGCCGAAGCGTTTTGCGAGCTGCATCGCTTCCTGTGCCACATTCAGCGAATGCAGATACCGCTTTTCGCTCAAGCGGCTTTTTAGCTGCCGCAGATAAAACTCGTCACTGTTCACAGTATAACCTCTTCTGCTTTATATACGCCGCTGCCTGCGGCGGCATAAGACCGTCAATCGATTCGCCCGCAGCGATTTTGCGGCGAATCTCGGTCGAGCTGACCGGCAAGGGCGGCACGGAAAGAATCTGAACCTTGTGGCCGCCCAACACCTCGTCAGCATAGCGGCGCAGCTGCTGCGCGTCATGCTCATTGTCCCGGGCGATGGCACAAAGGGTACAGTTCGCCAAAATATCCCGCCAGCGGTACCAGCGGTCAAAATACAGCAGCATATCCGCCCCGACCAGAAGGAACAACTCGTCCCGCCGAAGCTCTTTGCGCAGCTCGGTCAGCGTATCGATGGTATAGCTCTTGCCTTCCCGCTTCATTTCAATTTGAGAAATTTGAAAATAATTTTCCGGAAAAACCAGCTGACAAAGGCGCAGCCGGTCTTCATCGGAAATGCGGATTCGTTTTTCCTTATGGGGCGGCTGACCGGCGGGGATGATCAAGAGCTTGTCCAACCGCAGCTTTTCGCGCAGACAGACGCCCAGATAATGGTGTCCGCTGTGCGGCGGATCGAAGCTGCCGCCCAAAATACCGATGCGCAATTCCATCCCCCCGTAAAATGAAAAATCCCCCATGCAAAAGCACAGGGGCGCTGTTTGCAGCGCGGTACCACCCGGTTTCGGCGCAAAGCTCGCGCCCTCTTTTCCCTTAACGCGGGCGACGTCGCCGCCTATGATTTCAGCGGCGCGGCTCAGGAACGAGCGATACGAAGCGTCCGCTGCCGCCTTGCACCGACCGGCGGCTCTCTGCGAAAACGGGTGCGCTCCCTTTTTTCCGTCACAGCCTTTGCTCAATTATAATCAGTATAATATAATCGCCACGGGAAGTCAACAAAAAAAATCAGCTGCCCGCAAAATCACGCCGGCGGAGGAAGGAGCACAGATGTTCCGTCAAAGACGAAAATCGGTGCACAGCGTCTTTTCACCGGCAGGCTACACTTGCCCAAAAGAGCCTAATCCAGCCTACAGCGCAGAACCGCTATATTTTATGGCTTCTTTGATAAAATCAAATACCCCTCCCCGGGGCGGGTATGAATCAGATCCGAAAGTCCGACGCCCGACAGCTTGCGGCGCAGGCGGTTCATATTGACCGTCAGCGTGTTTTCTTCCACATAGCAATCGTTTTCCCACAGGCGAATCATCAGCGCTTGCCGGCTGACGGTCTGACCGGCTTTTTCCATCAGCATATGCAGGATCCGCAGCTCATTGCGGGTCAGCTCCACCTTTTGCCCGGCAAAAGAAACCGTCCCGCTGCCCAGATCCAGCACCACGCCGTCGACTTCCAGGGTCGTCGGACGGGAATCCACCTCATAGGCGCGCCGGAGATGGGCGTGAATTTTAGCGAGTAAAACCGATGCGTCCACCGGCTTTGGGATAAAATCATCCGCGCCCAGATTCATCGCCATAACCATATTGATCGGCTCCGCCGCCGCAGACAAAAACAGAATCGGCACGGCAGAGGATTGACGGATTGCCGCACACCAATATACCCCGTCATATTGCGGCAGCATCAAATCCAAAAGAATCAGGTGCGGCTTACAGGACAGCGCCTCATTGGTCACATCTGAAAAATCATCCGCGAGGACGACCTCATAGCCCTGCTTTTCCAAGGTTGTACGCAAGGCGGAAGCCAGGGCGGCATCATCCTCCGCCACAAAAATCCGATAGATTTCATTCACCTTCTTTTGGAGACAATCCCGCCTGCTTTGCCGCCGAAACCATATCCGCAGGCATCGGACAGGAAAGGTCGATTTCCTTGCCCGTCACCGGATGGAGGAAGCGGACCGATTCACAGTGCAGCGCCGCTCGATCGATCCATTGCCGGCTGCCGCCGTACATTTCATCCCCCAGCAGCGGCGCGCCCAGATAGGCAAAATGGACCCGAATCTGATGGGTTCTGCCGGTCAGGGGACGAACCCGGACAAGCGAAGCTGCCTCCCCCGGGCAAAGACTCTCCCAAAGCGTGATCGCCTCGTCGCCGAACTCCCCCGCCCGGCGCAGCGTTTTCATCGGATCGGGACGGTAAATCGGCTGATTGATAACGCCGCTGCCCGCAAAGCGTCCGGCGGGCAGCGCCAGGTAGGTTTTTTGTATCTTTCCTGCCAGAACGGAAGCCGCCATCCCATGCAGCGCACAGACCACCAGTCCGGAGGTACATTTATCCAGTCTGCCTATCGCACGGAACACCGCCCCGCCGCCCCGCTCGCTCAGATAGGCGGCAACGGCATTGGCAAGGGTATCGCCCTGGTGGTTATGGGTCGGGTGCATGGCAAGACCGGCTGGCTTATTTACAATCAAAAGATCCTCGTCCTGATACACCACCGTCAACGGAAGCTGCCGCGCCCCGACCGTATTCTCCTCCTCCGGCAAAAGCACTTCCAGCCGGTCTCCCGCCTTCAAGCGGTCGATGGTCCGCGCTCTCGTGCCGTTCAGAAGGATGCCGTCCGGCAGCTGCTTTAGTCGGGTCACCATCCGGCAGGACAGCTTCGCTTCCCCGCGCAGAAAATGCAGCGTCTTTCTGCCTTCATAAGCGGCGGGAATCTGATAACAGAGCTTTCTTCTCATGCATGATCCAGTCCTACGGCAATCCGCAGGGTTTTGCGCGCATCGGCGGTCGTAATCGACTCGTCGCCATCTATATCCGCCAAGCGGCGCACGGTTTCGTTGGCAGGTTCTTCCAAATGAACTGCAAACCGAAGGATCAGCCGCGCATCCGACGTGGTAATCTGCTGATCACCGTCCACGTCGCCCAAAACACCCTCCAGCTTCGGGATCATTTCGGTCACGGTTTTGCCGCAGCGCAGGCAAACGCCCTGTCTTTCGCCCTCCTGGTCTGTTGTTGCCTCCCGCAATATCTCCCATTCTTCCACAAGATGCCCGTAGGCGGGAGTAATGATATCCTCCATCAAATCGCCGCAATCCCGGCAGAACAGGCGGCTGTGACCGTCGTTTTCACAATCCGCCGCCGTAACGACTGAATTATCCTCCGGCGTATGCGCGGCAGGCGTGTCGGCATAAACGGCGACAATCTCACCGCAATCGGCACAGCGCATTACCTTTTCCCTCGCCACCGTACAAGCGAACACCTCTACAAAATCGGCGATCTCACCGGTCATGCCCTCTTCGGCATCCAAAGGACGCAGCAGGCTGTCGTTGACCGCATCAATATAGGTCCAATCGCTCATAACATGGGTATGTTCGCTGTTCAGCGGCAAGGTATACTGCACTTTGCTGATCTCGCCGCAGACATCACAGCGGCGGATCAGCATTCCTCCTTCGGTCTCGGCCGGCTCCTTCGCCGTTTCCCACATGCTGTCCCGGTGTCCGACAGGCGGCAGCAGGCGGATATGAAGAAGCGCGCCGCAGTCGACGCAATAAGCCCGCTCTTCTCCCCAATCGGAGCAGCCCGGCTCCCGCACCGTCACAAATTCTCCCTCGCGATGGGCGGGAAGCTCCGGCAAGGCTTCGGTGGTTGACTCCTCCGGCTCCACCGGGGTTGTTTCTGTCGGCTCGACCGGCTCGGATTCGTCGATCAGATCGGTAAACAAATAGCTCATGCCGGCGGCACCGGTCACGCCGTCCACCGTCTCCTGATCCGAATACTGCCACAAATCAAAGCTGTGGGTGAAATTACAATAATCTCCCTCGTCGGCAATCCAGCGCGCGTAGGCGCTTAAAGCGGAAAAATCCATATTGGCGCTGGTCCAGTCGGCGGGCAGATAAATGCCCGCGTCGTATCCCGCAGCCTCAATCGTATGGCAAAAAGAAGAGATCAGCAAGGTGTTTTCCGCTGAAGAAAGCGCTTTCTGCGCGGCAGTGGTCGGGCGGTAGAACACCGGCAAAGAAAGAACCGGCGCCTGACTCTCGAGCTGCGCAGCGGTCCATTGCGCTTCTTTTTCCATCCCGTCGGCATTCACTGCGGCGGAGGCGAAATAAACGCCGATCGCCAATCCCGCATCACGGGCGCCTTGATAAAGCCGATCAAAATTCGCATCGGCGGCAACGACCTGCGCCCCATTGGCACTGACGCCAAAACGCAGAATCACACCGTCGACGCCGGACGCCTTCAGCAGCGAGAAATCCACCGCCGAAGCGCCGGCGGAGCTGATGTCGGCAATCAGCATCGCGCAGTCATACTCCTGCTGCAGCTCGGCATAGCGGGCGTCAAACCAGCCGAAGTGTCCGTTTTGCCGTCCCTTTGCCCAGCCGTTCACCGTTTCAACGATTTCAACGGTTTCATCCTTCAGCAGGTAATCGATCGCCTGAGACCCGGCGGAGGGACTTTCACGCACCGTCAGCTTTTTGTCGCTCGGAATATCGATCAGATAACGTCCCGCCGGCAGGGATTCCGCCGCTGCGGCAGGCAGAAGAGCGGTCAAAAGCAGCGCAGCAGTCAAAAGCACCGTCAACAACTTTACCTTGCGTTTCATTTTCTTTCTCTCCTTTTTTTGAATGGATAATTACTTAAAAAAAGACGTCACAAAATCGGAAAAACTGTCAGGTATAAGACAGACTCCCCAGAAATCTGTCCACCGAACTTGTTATGAATATGCAAAAATTTCTTCGGCTGGGACAACTGCATATTCACAGCATCATACAGAGATTTTATTTTTCTAAATCAGGACATAAGTGTAAAAATACGGTTTTTTCAACTCAAAATAGAATATTAAGGCGCAACTTATCAACATTATCAACACACTTATCGACATTGGACAAAATCCACAAAAAAAGCGGGGAAAATTTTTCCCGTTGAATATTTGGAGTTTTGTCTGCATGTTTATACAAAAATATCGAATATTTATGCGCGCTTATTCACAAAAGACATTGCATATTTCCTGCTGAACTTTCTCTTTTCGCCGCGTTTTATCTTGCATTTTAAGAAAGAATAGCTTGCAAGAAAGACGCTTATTGATCGTTGCGAATCAAATCCTCGTAGCTTTCTCTTTTGATGATCACGTGCTCTTTGCCGTCACGCACCGCCAGCACCAGCGGACGGGGCACGCGGTTATAGTTGGACGCCATGGAATAATTGTAGGCGCCAGTGGAAAGAACCGCCAGAATATCTCCTGCCCGCACCGCCTGCACCGGGGCATTTTCCTGAATCAGATCGCCGCTTTCGCAGCATTTGCCCGCCACGGTTACCACCGCGTCCTTGGGAAGGTCGGCTTTCGCGGCGCAGAGGATCTCATATTCCGACTGATAGAGGATATAGCGGGGATTGTCGGTCATGCCGCCGTCAATGGAAACATAGGTGCGCACGTTCGGGATCTTTTTGACGC
Source organism: uncultured Eubacteriales bacterium (assembly GCA_949296825.1). Taxonomy (GTDB): domain Bacteria; phylum Bacillota; class Clostridia; order Oscillospirales; family Acutalibacteraceae; genus RGIG2774. The sequence continues at coordinate 6,180 of CASFQZ010000100.1, read as the reverse complement.
TGCCGACGGTATAGAGGGTGATGCCTTCGGCGCCGATAATCGAACGCCCCGGCTCAATCACGATAAAGGGAACCGCGAGGCCTTTTTCGGCACAGGTTTTCCGGACCACCACGGACACGCGTTTCATATAGGCGGTAAAATCCTCGGGATTATCCTGCTCGGTATACTTGATGCCGAAGCCGCCGCCCAGATTCAGCTCGGACAGCTCGACGCCGGTTATATCTCTAATATCCGCCATAAAGTCCAGCATGACCTCGGCGGCATGTTCAAAGGGATCAATATCAAAAATCTGCGAACCGATATGGCAATGCAGCCCCACCAGCTCCAGATTTGGGTCGGCAATTGCCGCCTCAACCGCAGCCATCGCCTCGCCGGTCTCCAGGGCAAAACCGAATTTGGAGTCAATCTGACCGGTGCGGATAAACTGGTGGGTATGCGCATCGATGCCGGGCTTCACGCGCAGGTGGATTTTGGGACGCAGGGAACGCGCTGCCGCCAGTCGAGACAGCCGTTCCAGCTCCTCGTGGTTATCCGCCACAATCCGGCCGACGCCGCTCTCCAGCGCGTAGATCAACTCATCGTTGGTTTTGTTGTTGCCGTGGAAAAAGATTTTTTCCGCAGGAAAACCGGCTTGCAGCGCCGTATACAGCTCGCCGCCGGAGACTACGTCCACGCCCATTTTTTCCTCTTTACACAAACGGTACATCGCCAGACAGCTGAACGCCTTGGACGCATAGAGCGCCAGACCCTTGCCATCGTAATTCTCTTCAATGGAGGAAACAAACTTCCGGCAGTTGCGGCGGATACCGTCCTCGCTGTAAACCATCAGCGGAGTGCCATATTTTTCCGCCAATTCGACCGTATCACAGCCGCCGATGGTTAAATGATGCTTTTCGTTGACCGATAAAGAATCCGAAACAAACATGGTAAAAAATCCTTTCCTGAAAACAGAGACTTACTCCGCTGCGGGAGCATAAACATAAGATAAATCATCGTTTTTGCGGCGATGCAGCTCGATGGTATCGGTACAGCCGTCTTCCGTTTCCGCTGTAAGCACGTTCCGCCCGCGCACCAGCCGGACATCGGGGAAGCGGAACACGCCGCTGCTGCCTGTCGTCGTGCTTTTAACGGCTTTGCCGTTGACAAAAAGCGAAACGGACCGGCAATTAGAATAGACTTTAACGGTGATCTTTTTTTCCGTGCGGTTTATAAAACGCTCGGACGCAATTTTAACAAATTTATCGTCCGACCATTGCGAGCGGTAAAACCAAAAGGCGTCCTTTCTGGTTGTGCCATCGGCAAGAACCAATCCGCCGCAAAAACCGGCGGTATCATACAGTTCTGCGACAAAGCTGCCCGGAATAAAATCCCGGCGGCAAAGCTCGTCCCACACCGTTTCATGGTACAGCGCCTGGTATTCTTCGCTGTAATCCCCGCATTTCGGCTCGGCGCTGTGGTAGCGCGCGTCTCCGGCGGCTCCATATTCGCTCAAAAATACCGCCTGGTCGGGGCAGGCAACCCGAAAACCATCCAAAAGCGCCATCAGCTCAGCGGGACTTTGCGCATCACCATCCGCTTTGCAGCCTGCCGCGCCGGCAGTCCCGGGCAGCCGACTGCCATCGTCCGGACGACTGACACAGTCCGGGCTGACACGGATACGGCTGATATCAAAAGCGGCAAGCGCCTTATATACCTCTTCCTCCGCCCGTCTGCCCTCCGGCGTCAAGCCGCCGTCCGCAGCCACAAAACAGACCGACGGATGGTTATAATACAGCCGCGCCAGCTCAACATATTGCTCGACCCAATTTTCGCGGGAATCCTCATTGACCGAATCCGGGTCCAGCGGCAACTCACACCAGACCAAAAAACCGCGTTTGTCGCAGAGACGGAATAATTTTTCACATTGATAATAATTCAAAAGCCGCACGGCGTTGGCACCCATTTCCGACAACAGATCCAGCGTGGGGAGAAAATCCGTTTTCGGAACGGCGGCGTCCTGCCCCCAGCAAACGCCCTTGACCCGAACTCGTCTGCCATTGACCGTAAATCCATTTTGTCCGTCTGTCGCAATTTTTCTGAAAGCAAAATTTGTTTCCACTTCATCCAGGATCTCGCCATCGCGCAGCAGCTTGGCTTTCAGCTGATACAAATACGCCTTTTCCGGGGAAGGAAACCAGCAAATCGGGTCTGGCACATCAATCACGGCGTTAGCGTCTTTGGGCGAAGCAGCCGCTGCGCCGATGCGTCCGCCCGCCGCATCATAGACGGTAAAGCTGACAATATCGTAGTTAACCGGGTTGGCAATTTTCGCGTGAACGGCAACCCTGCCAACGCCGTCTGAAATTTTAGTATTGATATAAATACCGTCCGACCCATTGGCGGACAAGTCAAAATGTGTCACGCCAGCGATAATCAGTGTTACATCGCCCCAAATGCCGCCGAAAAACTCAGAATCAGGTAACAGACGGCACATGGCGGAATAATCGGCGTTGTCCGCCACGATGCTGATCACATTGGTCTGTCCGAAAACCACCGCGTCGGTGATTTCCACCCGAAACGGCGTAAAGCCGCCGCGATGAATGCCGACGCAGCGCTCATTGATATAGATCGAAGCGGTATTGCTCACACCACCAAAGGCGAGAAACAGACGGATCGCCCGCAGCTCTGCGGGGACAGGCAGTTCCTTGCGATAAACGCATTTGCCCTTATACGCCCCCTCGTCCCGGGCGGACCAGGTGTGGGGCAGATCGATCCGCACACTTTCTTCGGGCATTTCACAGATATTTTCCGGCACTTTACGGGAAAACAACCAGCCTTGATTCAAAAGGAATTTTTGTTTCATGATTTCCTCCCGGCTTTTCGACAAAGAGATACTTTATTTTATCATAGTATTTAATGTTTCGCAAGCCAAAAGAAGGATTTACCCTTTCTTCTCCCGGCGCTTTTTTACGATAAAAGCGGCAACAAACAGCGCCAGAGCGACAGCCAGCAGTACCACAATGGCGATCAATCTGCCTTTTGTGATACCGGAAGAGACAGGCTCACCCCGGACGGCATCCTCAATCACCAGTGTCTGTCCTTCCTCCCCGACAAAAACAATGCCCGGATCGGCGAGGCGGGTGGTGCTTTCCTCCGTCGCCGGCTCTGAGCGGTCGACTCCCCCCTGCGTCTGCGGAGGCATTGCCTCGCCGAGGTCCAGCTCGCCGTCCTCCGACCCGCCGGGCAAGAGGATCGCCGGTTCGCTGGTTGGCGCAGGAGCGGGCGTCGTGGTTTCGGGCGCCGGCTCATAATTTTCCGGAGAAGTAAACGCGGCTGCCAGCGTGTCGGTTAAATTTTCAAAATCCGTCCAACGGGCGTCGGAGGGCTCTCTGCCCTCCAGCATAAAGCGCAGCTCAATCTCGACGCCGTCCGTCACGGTGCAGCAGTAACAGGCATAAGGCTTGTCCTCGTACGTAATCCAATAACGCAAAAACAGCAGGTCTCCGGCGCGATAGCGCTCAATGCGGCTGGCGGTAAAGGGAAAATCCGAAACAAACAATCCGAACTGTTCGCCAATCAACTCATTGAGCTCTTCGGGGCTTTGGGCGGCGTAATCCTTCAGCGTCGACGGTTCGGCGCGTACGATGATTGCCTGTTCGCCTCCCTTTTCGGTCAGCCAGAGCGCGTACCCGAACGCATTCATATAATCACGGACCAAGTCCTCGCGCAGAGAGCGCTTTTCCTGTAAATCCTCGGAAATGGCATCCGGCGTGCTGACGTGCCAACGGTCAGAGGGGGACACCGGCACAAGGATCCCTCCAACGGCGATGGTCACATCGGCAGCCGCAGCCGCCAATGAGAAGGAACAGAAGCATAAAAGCGCGAAAAAAACCGCTGCTGCTTTTTTCAAATCAATCACCTTTTTCCTATAACGTTGCAAGTTTTGCGGGAAAAAAATAAAGCAGAGCAAAGCCCTGCTTTATCGATATAGCGGAAACTTATTCGGCGGTCACCTTTCTGCGGGTGAAGACAAAGGCGGCGCCGGCAGCCATGGCAAGACCGAAAGCGATACCGATGCCCGCATCGCCGGTCTTCGGGATGTTGGTATTCGGTGCAGTCGTTGCAGGCGCGGTGGTGGGCGCAGTCGTCGTGGGCGCAGCTGTCGTAGGCGCTGTCGTCGAAGGCGCTGTCGTCGTCGTATCCGGCGCTTCGGTCGGATCCTCCGAGCCGCCGGGCAACAAGCCACCCAGTAAATCTTCCAGATTCAGACTTCCCAGAAGAGAGCTAATATCAAAACCGCCCAGGAGCGAACCCAAATCGCCCATGCCAAGATCATTCAGAATGCCGCTGAAATCCATACCGGAGAGCATATTGGTAATTTCAGCCGGATCAAAATCGGCAAAGATCGGAGTCAGCTGACCGGAACCATTGCTCAATATATCGCCAAGGGCGCTGGCGGAAACGACGCAGGTCAATGCCAGCACAAGCGCCAAAAGTACGGCAACTACTTTTTTCATGAGAAACAACCCTTTCAAAAAGAAAATCATTCTTACAGATATAAGCATACTATGATTCCCCTGCAATGTCAATCTCCATATGAACAATTTTTAAATGTTCGTATACTTGCCCAAAACCACGCTGGTTTTTTTGTGTGTTTTACACATACAAAAACTTGATTTTCTGTCTAATATTCAAATCTTTACCAAATGAACTACTGGTTTTATACGGTGGACCGCGGCGCGTTTGGTTCCGGTTTGGCGCTGCGCTGCTGATCAGGCGTGCATACTTTTCCGTCACGGTGCATATACTATCCGCAAAGAAAAAAGGAGGTATTATCGTGGAGGACTTTTTTCAACGGGAAAAGCGAAAAAAACGCAAAACGGAACAGATTGAGGAAATCTGGGACGATTTCAGCGACGACGGTTCAGCGTTCGACACGCTGGGCAGCTATACCGGGGCGGCAGCGGACGGCACCGCTCCGCAGCAGGACGCGGACGATCTTTAATAATAGGCATAAAAGGCTCCCCAATTGGTAGCTACTCATAAAACAGTATCAACAACCAACTGAAACAGGGTGGCTGCCATACGGATTGCGACAGAAAGCGGGTAAGAGGTCAAAAACCTCTTGTCCGCTTTTTCTGTGCCGCGTGGAACAATAGAACAGTGTTCTTGCGCTTTCGAGGGATATGATATTCCCTACTCTGTTTCTGCCCTCTGCAAGCCACATAAATCAAGGCTTTTCGCCCGTCTAAATATCCACGCTGGCATAGCGAATTGTTACGCAGTAGACAGCCATTTTTGAGAGTGGGAATAGAAACGCTCAACTATCGTGTTTTCAAGTCTGCAAAGCCGCATTGTGCAGGGCTCTATCGCTCCCTATTGCGTAACACATCATCATAGATTAAGGGCGCAAGCGGTCTATCCGTTTGCGCCCTCTTGATTACCCAACAGCAAAGGCGGGAAAAGCCGTCAAGGACGCGAAGCGCGAAGTTTATCCTTGACGGCTTTTTCTGACTTTGCTACTTGTCATCTGTCAAAGCGAAACTTAGGTAGTGCTTCCATTAAAGACGCTTTGAGGTAATCTTGAATATCGTCGTTGATACTCCCTTGAAAGTAGGACAGATATTTGATGTAGCCGGTATAGGTTTGAATGACTGTGTTGACCGCTTCCGGCTCCCCGGCGGCTGCCTTTACAATCGTTTCATAAGGCAGCAAGCTATATTTCCTATTCTTCATTTTCTAACGCCTCCATTTCTTTCCGTAGCAAACGCAATGCCTTTTTTCGTCTGTGGAAGATTGTACTTCTGCAAACTCCGAATCACTTTCCGATTTCTTCATCGCTGTAACCAAGATAGTACCGTAATAACAGCACTTCCCGCCGCTTTTCCGGCAGACGCAAAAGCGCGGCTGCCAACTGTTCGCTTTCGACGATGACCGCTTGCCCGCGAACGGCAAAAACGGTAGGCATATCGTATTTCACAAAATACTCGTCTGTTGTGGCAATCGGCTCAAAATCAAACTCCCGAAGATAGTCGAAGGATACTTCAAACTGCTGCTTTTTCCGTATTTTCTTGTAAGCGCCCAGCGCCGCATGGTAAAGGACAATCTTGCAAAAAGCGTTAAAAGTGCGCTCGATATGTTCCCGATACTGCTCGTTGTTCATCATCTTTCTCACCCCCTTTCTTCCCAAGCAGGGGGCAA
>CASFQZ010000099.1 GCA_949296825.1 uncultured Eubacteriales bacterium | reverse complement strand
TCACGTCGAGACGGTTGTCTTGCTTTTCAAGAGTGAAATCGACGCGAAGAAGGTTTCGGCGAAGCTCCAGCCGGAAGACATGAATATTTCCGGTTCACGAGAGAAGCGTGCGCGCACCGAGAGTGTATAATCGCTCATCTGATAAATCCCGATAGAAGTTATATGGGGGATATTCAATGAAAAAAGCGTTATGTAAGCAAATTCCAAAGGAAATACCCAAGGATCTTTTGCCCTTTTTAGACGGAGCCAATATTTACGATTCTTCTTGTTCCCCCGAAGCCAGCGTGTATTTTATTGATAAGGACAAGGGCTACTACTTAAAACGCTCGAACCGCGGAACGCTTGAGAAAGAAGCCAAAATGACTTCGTATTTTTACGCAAAAGGTCTGGGCGCAGAAGCGCTGCATTATATTTCGGCTGACTGTGATTGGCTCTTAACAACGGCTGTTTCCGGCGAAGACTGCACCTATGAAGCGTATCTGATAAACCCTACGCGCCTATGCGACACCATCGCCAGTGAATTAAGAAAGCTGCACGAAACAGACTATGACGGCTGCCCGATCATGAACAGAACAACGGAATATCTTGCGACAGCGGAGAATAATTATCTCACAGGCAATTATGAAAAATCCCATTTCCCCAATTCTTTCGGATACCGCTCAGCGCAGGAGGCCTATGCCGTCCTGACTGATGGGAAAGCTGCCCTGCAAAGCAAGGTTCTTCTTCACGGCGACTATTGTCTGCCGAACATCATCCTCAGCAACTGGAAATTCTCAGGGTTTATTGATGTCGGCAACGGCGGCGTCGGCGACAGACATATTGATTTGTTTTGGGGTGTTTGGACGCTTTGGTATAATCTAAAAACAAACAAGTACCGTGAGCGTTTTCTCGACGCATATGGCAGAGATCGAGCAGATGAATCCATGCTTAAAATTATTGCGGCCGCAGAGGTATTTGGCTGAAGTTCAAAGAAGGGTTCGACGCAAAGCACAGAATGCGGCACTGTTCCGGCAATTTTGAAATGGAGGCTTGCGGAAAACGGTCTTTCAAAAGAGTAACGCTGTCAAGATAAAAAAAGAGCAGGTAAATTTCTGCTCTTTTTTGCTCTTTATTGCTCCGTAATCCACTGAATGCCGGAGGCTGTTCGATCTTCCGGATTTCGGAAATGATTGCCGGGAGGATATTGCAGGACGGTTTTTATCCCCTGCTGTTGATAATGCGCATATAACTGCTCTGTGTTGGGACGAACCTGCCGAAGCAAAGGATGTCTGGTTTTATGCTCGTTGTCCCCCAGGGAAAAATAAAGACAATCCGGCTTTCGCTTCATTTCATGAGAGACAGCATACGGCAAAAGACCAGGGAACCAGAATGATGATGACATACAGGCGGCTCGGGTGAATATATCGGTCTGATACAGCGCGTACAGAGCAAACAGCCCCGCGAGAGAATAACCGGCAATGCCTCGCCACGCCGGTTTGCCCGGTAAAAATTTTTCCGTTTCCGGGAGAATTTTTTCCGTCAGCAACGCAAGATGATCCGCCGCTCCGCCGGCAAAAGGCGGGTCCCTTGATGACAGCGGCGACGCGGTCCAGGGGGACAGATTGGCATTCCAATCCAATCCACTGATCGCAGCCAATGACAAATCCACCCCAGCTTTTTGCAAAAGGCAGGCGATTTTTTGTCCTTCCCCGGCAAAGGTATTCAAGAAAACGACCGGACTGTCCGGTTGTTCGCCCGGAAAAATTTCCACTGTCTTCTTTTTTATAAAAAGAGAAACCATAAGCTCATCCCTTGACAATTCATACCGCTCACATTATACGAGATTTTAAAGAAAAAGAAAAGAGGCGGCGCAGTAATATATTTTCATCAAAAGAGCAGTATTTCTTTTTGCAACAGGAAGGAAATACTGCGCCGCTCCCCCTAAAAAACGCCGCAGCATTTGAAAACCCAGCTCGACCGGGTTTGGTCGAGCTGGGTTTCTTATTTAGGCGCCAATGGCGTTTCCGGTATAAAGGCTATAATACTTCCCCTGCTGTGCCAACAGCTGGTCATGGGTTCCGCGCTCAATAATTCTGCCGTGCTCCAGTACCATAATACAATCGGCATTCTTGACCGTACTCAGGCGATGCGCAATAACAAAGGTCGTTCTTCCCTTCATCAATCGATCCATACCCTCCTGTACCAACGCTTCAGTGTGTGTATCAATAGAGGAAGTCGCCTCATCCAGAATCAACACCGGCGGGTCGGCAACGGCGGCACGGGCAATCGCCAAAAGCTGCCGCTGTCCCTGGGAAAGATTTGCACCGTCTCCGGTCAAAACCGTTCCATAGCCGTCCGGCAGACGGCGGATGAAATCATCGGCATTCGCCAGCTTTGCCGCTGCGATACATTCCTCATCCGTCGCATCCAGCCGCCCGTATCGGATGTTTTCCATCACCGTGCCGGTGAACAGGTGCGTGTCCTGCAGCACCATACCCAGCGACCGGCGAAGGTCTTCTTTTTTGATTTTATTGATATTGATTCCGTCATAGCGAATTTTACCGTCGGCGATATCATAAAACCGATTGATCAAATTGGTAATGGTGGTCTTTCCCGCGCCGGTGGAACCGACAAAGGCGATTTTCTGCCCCGGCGTGGCATAGAGTTTGATGTTATGTAAAACGATTTTTCCTTCATCATAGCCAAAGTCCACATCGTCGAACACTATATCGCCGCAAAGCCTCGTGTAGGTTACGCTGCCGTCCGCCTGATGGGGATGTTTCCACGCCCAGAGCCCGGTACGGTGATCGGTCTCCGTCAGCATACCATCCTTATCCTCGGCATTGACCAGTGTCACATAGCCGTTATTGATCTCCGGCTCTTCGTCCAGCAAATCAAAGATTCGCTGCGCCCCTGCCATTGCCATCACAATACTATTCATCTGCTGACTGATCTGACTAACCGGCTGGGTTCCGTTTTTGTTTAATGTCATAAAAGAGACCAGGGCGCCCAGCGTCAGTCCGAAATATCCCCGCAGTGCGAAAATCGCACCGACCACCGCGCACAGCACATAGCTGATATTGCCGATGTTCGCATTGACCGGCATGGAAATATTGGCGTATGTATGAGCTTTTTCCGCGCTTTGACGCAGCCTTTCGTTTTCTTTTCTGAATTGTTCTATATTCTTTTCCTCATGACAGAACACCTTAACAACCTTCTGCCCTGCCATCATTTCCTCAATATAACCGTTGACTTCGCCCAAATCATTTTGCTGCCATACAAAATAAAGCGAAGATTTTTTGGCAATTTTCAAAGAGACCAGCGCCATGACACCAATCATGGCGGCAGTCAGGATCGTCAGCGGGATATCCAATACCAACATACTGATAAAGGTCGTAAGGATCGTCACCGAGGAATTGATCCATTGCGGAATGCTCTGACTGATCAGCTGACGCAGGGTATCTACATCGTTGGTATAAACGGACATAATATCGCCATGGGCATGGGTATCAAAATAGCGAATGGGCAGACTCTCCATATGCTGGAATAAATCCAGCCGCAATCTGCGCATGGTACCCTGACTTATATTGACCATGATGCGATTATAACCGTAAGCGCATAAAATACCGAACACATAAATCAGAGCAACCCGCAGGATTGCTGACGCCAGTGCGGAAAAATCCGGCGAAGCGGAAGACGCCAGCGGCGTGATATAATCATCGATCAACTCCTGCGCAAACAATACACCGGAAACCGACGCCAGCGCCGAGCCGACGATGCAGAGAATAACAACAAAAAATGAAAATTTATAATTTTTCAACATATACGACAGTACCCGTTTGAGGACCGGCATTTTACGGGCCTTGCCGTCTTTTACGGTCTGTTTCATACGTTTTCCTTCTTTCCGCCGTCGGACGGCTGATCAAAATCACCACCGCCCTGGGTTTGGGCCTCATAAATTTCCCGATATATCGTGTTGGTTTGCAGCAGCTCTTCATGGGATGCAAACCCGCTGATTTTTCCGCCGTCAAGCACCAGAATACGATCCGAATCCCGCACACCGGAAACGCGCTGCGAAACAATCAGCTTGGTGGTTTCGGGAATCTGCTCGGCAAAGGCTTTGCGAATTTTAGCGTCGGTCGCCGTATCCACAGCGCTGGTGGAGTCGTCCAGAATCAGGATTTTCGGATGCTTCAACAGGGCGCGGGCAATGCAAAGCCGCTGCTTTTGCCCACCGGAAACATTGGTCCCGCCCTGCTCAATATGGGTCTGGTACCCGTCTGGGAATCGGTCGATGAATTCATCGGCGGCTGCCGCCCGGCAGGCTGCTTTGCATTCCTCTTCGGTGGCATCCTCTTTGCCCCAACGAAGATTATCCAGAATCGTCCCCGAAAACAGCTCATTCTTTTGCAGCACCACCGCCACCTGGTTGCGCAATGCCTCGATATCGTACTTCATTACATCGACGCCGCCGACGCGCACGCTGCCTCTGTCCACATCGTACAAGCGGCTGATCAAGCTAACCAGGCTGGATTTGCCGCTGCCCGTCGCGCCGATAATGCCGATCGTCTCTCCGGAATGAATGTGAAGATTAATATCCTGCAGCACCTTTTCGCCGCTGCCATGCCGGTAAGAAAAATCCACATGGTCAAAATCGATGCTGCCATCTCTGATTTCGGTCAAAGGTTTGTCTGCCGTCGGCATATCCGGCGTTTCGTTCAACACTTCACAAATACGCTCGGCGCTGGCAACGCTCATCGTCAGCATGACAAAAATCATCGAAAGCATCATCAGCGACATCAGCACCCCCATTACATAGCTGAACAAACTGGTCAGATTACCGGTGGTCAGGTCGCCGGCAACAATCAGTTTCGCACCAAACCAGGACAGCGCCAGAATGCAGCCATAGACCACAAACATCATGATCGGATTATTCAGTGCCAATTTACTTTCGGCTTTGACAAACAGGGAATACAGCGTCTGCACCGCCTTGCCGAACTTTTCATTTTCATGGGTCTCGCGTACAAAGGCTTTCACCACACGAATGGCGGTGACATTTTCCTGCACCTCGGCATTCAGATCGTCATAGCGGTGAAATACCTCACGAAAGATCTTGGTGGTTCGGTTCATGATCAGAAACAGCGCCACGCCCAGAATTACCATCGCAATCAAAAAGATGGTGCTGAGTTTTACGCTGATAAAAAAGCACATGAACATACTGCACAGCAGCATCAGCGGCGCGCGAACCGCAATGCGCAGACACATCTGGTAGGCGTTCTGGATATTGGTTACATCCGTCGTCATGCGGGTGACGAGTCCTGCCGTACTGTATTTATCGATATTTGAGAACGAAAAGGTCTGCACCTTTTCAAAAATACTTTGACGAAGATTTGCGGCGAACCCACAGGACGCTCTGGCGGCGCAGCGTCCGGCAAGGTAGCCGAACAGCAAGCTGAAAAACGCCATCCCCAGCATGATGCCGCCATACAGATAGACCTGACGCATATCGCCCGCTTCGATGCCCTTATCAATGATGGACGCGGTTACAAAAGGGATCAGCACCTCCATTAACACTTCCAGCGCGGTAAAGGTCGGCGTTAAAATCGATGCGCGCTTATATTGCTTTACCTGTTGAAGCAGGGTCTTGATCATGCAAAGCGCTCCTTTCCATTTGCCGGCGGATTCCGTCGGTCATTTTTTGCAGCGTTTCTTCGGTTCGTCGCAGCTGCTCCTCCGGAATATCTGCAAACAGTTTTATTTCGTTCTGACGAAGCGAAGCTAAGATATCCGCTTTTGCTCTTTTTGCCAAAGGCGTCAGCATAAGTCTCTTTTTTCGCTCATCCGCCTGCTCCGGCAGCGTTTCCAGATAGCCCTTTTTCTTGAGCTGCCGAAGCTGGGCGCTGATTGCCGCCTTGGAGAGTCCTGTCTGCCGGTGCAAATGCACCGCGTAAACCGGTCTTTCTCCCTGTCGATACAAATATCCGAGGATCGTCTGCTGCGTAAATGACAGTCCGCTCCGATCATCACGCATTTTATCATATTGCTCCAGCACAATTTCCAGCTGGCGAATCGTCCATAACAGACTCATCATGGAACCTCCTTTTTTGTTTCTTGGATAAACCGTTTGCAAAAGAACCGTTCATCACTTCTCTATTATAGCGATTTCCTCTTGAAAGTGAAGCAAAAATCGTTTACTATTGGTAATGAAAACTTACCAATCAAGGAGACAAATCCATGAATACCTTTCAGCTTTCCTGTTTTCTTGCCGTCGCGGAGCATTTAAATTTCAGCCGCGCTGCCGAAGAATTGCACGTAACACACCCGGCGGTCAGCGGACAAATCCGCTCTCTGGAAAAGGAATTGAACACCACCTTATTTATCCGCACCACCCGTACCGTGCGTCTGACCGAAGAAGGAAAAGCTTTTCTCCTGGACGCCCAACAGATCCTGGCGGTAGAAAACCGCGCCAAACAACGGTTTGAACAGCCGTCGCCGGAAAAAATCGAGCTTTTAACCATCGGATGTTTCAATTATCCGGGGCTTTTCCGTTTGGCACAGCCGCTTCGGCGGTTAAGACAAGTCAAACCGAATATTCACGCTTATTTGCGCGTTATTCCTTTCCAGCATATTTATAGCATGTTGGAAGAGGGGGAGCTGGATGCAATTTTAGGATTCCGGGAGGCAGACACCGCGCACAAACACACCGTTTATCGAGAAATTGCCCGCATCCCAACGGTCTGCCTTTTGCCGCCTGACCACCCTCTCGCTGGCAAGGCGGCGTTGAAAATGGAACAAATTCAAAACGAACACGCCGTGTTATTCCCGCCCCTGCCCGGCGCCCATCCCGCCGTGCATTTACAGAAACCGCTGCTGACAGGAAAGAAACCGACCGAGCTGTTTTTCTGCGAATCGGCGGAAGCGATCGCTGTGTTGACGGCGGCGGGCTGCGGGGTCAGCGTTTTGCCGGAAATTCTGGTTCCCCTTTCCCCGCTGCTTGCCGTCGTGCCGGTGGAAGACGCGCCGCACCTATCCTATGGCGTAACCAGCCGCAGCGCAGAAAACAACCAAACCTTAAAAACCTTTATCCGACTTCTGAAAGAAAATTTTTCGACATAATTGATCCATCCTTTGTTCTCTCAAACGGATGCTGTTCCCAGCAGCCCTCTCACCTCTTTGCAGTCCGGGGAGCATGTTTGACAAATCACGGGAGGACTGCTCTTCCACAAATAAAGAAGCAGCCGGCGGCCACGGCGGCTGCCAGCTGCTTTTTTATTCAATTTTAACGCAAGCACTATTTGGCTTTACGATAGGTTTTTACAAGATAACGAATTGTATTGACAAGAAGAATTAGGAAGATGAGCATCCCGACAACGAAAAAGCAGAAGCCTATGGGGATATCGAATGTTTTGTCCTGGACATAATAATATTCGACCATTTGTATTGCTTCGCGTCCTACCACAGGCGGCACCAGGATACTCAAAACCGAATCATATTTTGGCAAAAATCCTTTCCAGTAAAAAAGATCAAGAAAGCCAATCACCACAGCGATGAGCATGAACAGATACGTCAGGTACAGCGGTATGCCCAATAGCGTTTTTTCCTCCCATGTTACCCGATGAGTAAAGAGGATAAAACAGCACGCGCTCCAAAAAAATGTGACAAATAGCGTATAGCATCGCGCCAAAAGAAATGTAATCCTTTTCATGGAATCATCCTTCCTCTCCGGCTCTATATCATCCAGTTTATAAGATTGAAATGTGAAGTTTATCTATCATCCAGCTCGCAAATTTATTACTATTATTTAGGTTTGCGGTTTGATATTTATAGTTCAAAGAAATAATAAATATTTTCTATTCGTTTTTTTTTGCGAAAACCTCCTTAAATATTTAATAGCAGATTATTGCAAGGAGCCATATTGTTGCATCCATAGCACTTCTTCCTGAACAAGCGCCATTGCCTGTTCGGCTAATGCTTGCAGATCCGGATGATCGGCATAAAAAGCACTGTTCTCCTTCATATTTTTGGCAAGAGCTTCATGGAAATGAGCTTCTGCGCCATAAGTAATGGCGCGCAGCGCAGCGTCAAGACGCTGTACGTTGGGCTTCTCCGCCAGGATCGCGCAAATTGTGGCGCTGTTTGCATCAGCTAAAAGCGGAAGCAATTCGGTATAGTCCTCATTGTCAATCAGATAACTAAGAGATTCCCAGCTGTCAATTGAGCCGATATAATTGAGAATCAGATTTTGAATGATTTCATTATCGGCGTTATCTTCATAGATTAACTGATCACAAAATGCAATAAACTCCTGGCGGTCTTTTTCGCTGGAATTGGCGTTAAGGCTTTGGACTTTGACCCATATTGCCCCCTGAAGCTGCTGAGAATACGTGCCGTCATACTGTTGCAACGTGTTTTCAGCGAAGGAAATAACTGCCTCGGGGTCTTTCGTATAATACTCCCGAATGGCATAAAACCCGATTTCCTCATCGGACAAAGCGGCTTCTATCAGATCCGCATATTCTTCGCCTTGGGCGCTGCAGTAGAAAAGCATTTCTATCCGAACATCCGCATTGGCATTTGTATCCAAAAGGATATCCTGTACTATATCCTCCGGCAAAGAAATGTGATTGTATTCTGCAAAACTGATAAAGGCTTGCTGCAGAACAGGCTTTACATCTTCGCTTTCAATCAAGGCGGCAAATACCAGGGGATCTGCGTCGCTCAGTTGATTGGCAAGCGCTTCGTAGGTTTTCAAATCAACTTCATCAAAAGAGGCGATTGATTCTACTTGATCAACAAGGCTGGTAAAATTATCATCTTGCCGCAGCTTTGTAATTTCTGATGCAACAAACGCTTTTTGCTGTGCTGCTCCGATTATTGGTGTAAGTGTAAAAATTATAACAATACCGCTGAGAAAAGAGATTGCAAAAATCAATCTGCGGCGCTGTCTGCTTGATTTAAATTTCATTAAAATTCACCTCATCGTATAGATATGTTGTGTCAGTCAACAAAAATAATATGGACGAATTGGAAATTTGCTTGGGATAGAAAGAGCAACAAATTGATTCAGCTTTTAGCTTTCTATAAATATTATACACAAATATATTTAAAATGTCCAGAGAAAAATCAGAAGATTTTACCATGAATATATATAAAATAATACGGATATTTTTAGTAATTTCAGCCACTCTGTTTGTGAATTTTTCTTCCAATAAATATTTTTTTATTATCAAATTTATATTTTTTGTTTTTTCGATATGCGATACTTATTTCTTCTCTGACAGTGTAAATTTGCGGCGATTCTTATCTCATCATAACCCAATCCCTTCTCTCATCTCGCTTTTATCGTAACGCTGCATAACAACCATGATTTTTGAGCGACAAAGACTTGAACCGTGACAATATTCGTGCTAAAATATTGTTGATTGCGGTTTTCTCTTCAACAGAAAACGCTGTAGAAAGGATGAGTGCCATGCACCTTCAGCTCAAGGACAAAAAAGATTGTGAATTTGATATGCTCGCACTGGGCGAAGTGATGCTGCGATTGGACCCCGGCGATACGCGCATCAAAACCGCCCGCTCATTCCGCGTGTGGGAGGGCGGCGGCGAATATAATGTCGCCCGCGGACTGCGCCGCTGCTTCGGTCTGAAAACCGGTGTGGTGACTGCCTTTGCCGACAATGAGATCGGCAGACTTTGCGAAGACTTTATTTTACAGGGCGGCGTGGACGTATCGCTGATCCGCTGGGCGCCCTATGACGGCATCGGCAGGACCGTGCGCAACGGGCTGAACTTTACCGAGCGCGGCTTCGGCATTCGTGGCGCGGTGGGCGTTTCTGACCGGGGCAACACCGCCATTTCTCAATTGAAGCCCGGTGATATCGACTGGGAGGATATTTTTGGCAGACGGGGCGTCCGCTGGCTGCATACCGGCGGCATTTACGCCGCTCTTTCCGAATCCAGCGCCCATGTTGTGCTGGAAGCAGTCAAGGCTGCAAAAAAACACGGAACCATCGTCTCCTACGATCTGAACTACCGCCCCTCCCTGTGGCGGGACATCGGCGGCAAGGAGCAAGCGCAGAAGGTCAATAAAGAAATCGCAAAATACATTGATGTAATGATCGGCAACGAAGAAGATTTCACTGCCTGTCTGGGCTTTGCCGTAGAGGGCAATGATGAAAATCTGAAGACCCTGAATGTGGACGGTTATATCAAAATGTTAGGGGAGGTCTGCCGCACCTATCCGAATTTCAAGGTCATCGCAACCACTCTGCGCACCGTCAAGACCGCTTCGGTGAACGACTGGAGCGCGCTGGTCTATGCCGACGGCAAAGTCTATAACGGGCTGTCGATGCCGGATCTGGAGATTTACGACCGGGTCGGCGGCGGTGATTCCTTTGCCTCCGGCCTCATTTATGGTCTGATGACCTATGAGGATCCGCAAAAAGCGGTCAACTACGGCGTCGCCCACGGCGCGCTGGCAATGACCACCCCCGGCGACACCTCAACTGCCAGTCTGAAAGAAGTAGAAAAAATCGTCTCGGGCGCTTCCGCTAGGGTAGATCGATAACTGAAAGGATGTTTTTATCATGGATAAAGAACAAATTCTGACCAAAATCCAGGACGCGGGTATTGTCGCCGTCGTCCGTGCCTCCTCCACCGAGGAAGCGGTCCGCATCACCGATGCCTGCATTGAAGGCGGCGTTGCGGCGATTGAACTGACCTTTACTGTGCCTCATGCCGATAAAGTCATCGAAGATCTTGCAAAAAAATACACCCCGGAAGAAATCATCCTCGGCGCGGGTACCGTCATTGACGCCGAAACCGCCCGCATTGCCATGCTCTCCGGCGCGCAGTACATTGTATCGCCCTGCTTTAACGCTGATATGGTTCGGCTGTGCAACCGCTATCGCATGGCGGTCATGCCAGGCGTGATGAGCGTAACCGAAGCGGTTTCCGCCATGGAAGCCGGCGCAGATATTTTGAAAGTCTTCCCCGCCGAGCTGTTCGGCCCCAAGGTCATCAAAGCCATCAAAGGCCCCATCCCTTATGCCAAAATCATGCCCACCGGCGGCGTCACTGCAGATAATGTCGGCGAATGGATCCGCGCCGGTGCAGTCGCCGTAGGCGCCGGCGGCGCTTTGACCGGCGGCGCGAAGAACGGCGATTACGCCAAGATCACCGCCACGGCGAAAAAATTTGTAGAAAACATCAAGGCTGCCCGCGCGGCGCTTTGAGACAACAGGAGTGATTATTTTGAGAAGTGATCGAATCACAAAAGGAATCAACGCCGCCCCGCAGCGGGCGCTTCTGCACGCGCTGGGCATCACCGATGAAGAGATGGGCAAACCCCTGATCGGCATCGTCAGCTCCCAGAACGAGATTGTTCCCGGACACATGAACATTGATAAGGTCGTGGAAGCGGTCAAACAGGGCGTTGCCATGGCGGGCGGCATTCCCATTGTGTTTCCCGCCATCGCGGTATGCGACGGCATTGCCATGGGACATGAGGGGATGAAATATTCTCTGGTCACCCGCGAACTGATTGCTGATTCGACTGAAGCGATGGCAACCGCCCATCCTTTTGACGGACTTGTTATGGTTCCCAATTGCGATAAAAATGTCCCCGGACTTTTAATGGCGGCGGCGCGCATCAATATCCCAACCATTTTTGTCAGCGGCGGTCCGATGCTGGCAGGCATCCACCATAAACAGAAAATCAGCTATTCCAATATTTCCGAAGCGGTCAGTATGCTGCGTACCGGCAAGATCGACGAAAAGGAAATGACCGAATACGAAAATCAGGCATGTCCCACCTGCGGCTCCTGCTCCGGTATGTTCACCGCCAACAGCATGAACTGTCTGACCGAGGTTCTCGGCATGGGTCTGCACGGCAACGGCACCATCCCCGCCGTCTATTCCGCCCGTCTGCGACTGGCAAAAAAAGCCGGTATGCAGATCATGGAGCTGGTAAAAAAAGACATCTGTCCCCGCGACATTATGACCGAAGCGGCGTTCCTGAACGCACTGACCATCGATATGGCGCTGGGATGCAGCACCAATAGTATGCTGCATCTGCCTGCCATTGCCCACGAATGCGGCATTACACTAAACCTGGACAAAGCCAATGAAATCTCCGAGCATACGCCAAACCTTTGCCATCTGGCGCCGGCGGGCAGCCATTACATCGAGGAGTTGGATGAAGCCGGCGGTATCGCGGCTGTCATGCACGAAATAGCAAAGCTGGGGCTTTTAAATACAACCCTTATAACCTGTACGGGCAAAACGGTTGCAGAAGACATTGCGGGCTGCGAAATCCGGGATACCGAAATCATCCGCCCCATCACCAATCCCTACAGTCCTCAGGGCGGCATTGCCGTACTCAAGGGTAATCTGGCGCCGGACGGCTGTGTGGTCAAGCGCTCCGCCGTTGCGCCGGAAATGATGCGTCACAGCGGCAAAGCGCGGGTCTTTGACTGCGAGGAGGACGCGCTGGATGCGATTTATGGCGGCAAGATCCACGAAGGCGAGGTCGTCGTAATCCGCTACGAAGGTCCCAAGGGCGGTCCCGGTATGCGCGAAATGCTCAACCCCACCTCCGCCATCATGGGCAGCGGATTGGGCAATTCGGTTGCTCTGATCACCGACGGACGGTTCTCCGGCGCCACCAGAGGCGCAGCCATCGGTCATGTTTCACCGGAAGCGGCGCTGGGCGGCAATATCGCCTTGATAGAAGAGGGCGATACGATCACCATTGACATCCCCGCCCATTCCATCCGAATTGAAGTTTCCGACGCCGTACTGGCGGAAAGAAGAGCAAAATGGAAGCCCCGCCAGCCGAAAATTACCACCGGTTACCTGGCGCGCTACGCCAAGCTGGTTACCTCCGGCAGCACCGGCGCGGTACTGGAATAAGGAAAATCCATATTTCCCAAAAAAACCCTTGCATTTTTCAAACGATATGATAAAATAATACCATCCCATGTAAAGGAGGTTATTCCAATGGCTTTCAAAATTTCTGATGACTGCATCTCCTGCGGCGCCTGTGCCGGTGAGTGCCCGGTTAACGCGATTTCCGAAGGCGAAGAGCATTATGTCATCGACGCGGACACCTGCATCGAATGCGGCGCTTGTGCCAGTGTCTGCCCCGTTGGAGCCCCTGCTCAGGACTAATCCAAGGAAACAAAAGGCGGCTGCCACGGGTAGCTGCCTTTTTTCTTTGCGGAGAAAGGAAATGATGCGATGATCTGCTGCATTTTCGGTGCAGGCGCGCTGTATGGCTGCGAACGCCTTCCCGAACCGCCGTTTTTTTCCATTTGCGCCGACGGCGGCTATGAAGCGGCACAAAAGCTGGGCGTTACACCGGATATTTTGATTGGTGATTTTGACTCTCTGAAAAAAGAGAGCGACTGCAAGGAAGTCATCCGCTTAAAACCGGAAAAAGACGATACCGACACCCTGTCGGCGGTCAAACTGGCTCTGAAGCGGGGCTTTTCCGATTTTGTCTTTTACGGCTGTACCGGCGGCAGGACCGATCACACCATCGCCAATCTGCAAATCCTATACGAACTGGCAAAACGCGGCTGCCGGGCCTATCTTGTCGGCAATCACGAGATCTTTACCTGTCTTTCCAATGGTTCGGTTTCCTTTTCCAGGGAAAGCCAGGGGATGTTTTCCGTCTTTTCTCTTTCCGAGAAAAGCACCGGCGTCAGCGAGACCGGCGTAAAATACACCCTTGATCACGCGGAAATGACCAATGGATTTCCCATTGGCGTAAGCAATGAATGGATCGGAAAGTCCGCCGAAATTTCCGTGCGGGACGGTGTGCTTCTCCTGATCTATTCCGACCAGGCAAAGGAAACAGGCAGAACACTTTTTACAACAGAACGGAGAAAGCCATGAAACTGATACAGGGTGCGATTTTTGATTTGGATGGAACCCTTCTGGATTCCATGTGGGTCTGGGAATATGTTGATGAAGAATTTCTAAACCGGCGAGGACTGCCAAAGGAGCCGGATTATCTGGAAAAACTGGGGCCGATGGGCTTTCATCGGGCGGCGATCTACACCAAAGAGCGGTTCGGACTTTCCGAGTCGGTGGAGCAGATCTGGGAAGAGTGGGGCTGTCTTGCCAAAAGCGCTTACGACAACGAAGTCGTTCTAAAACCCGGCGCAGCGGAATATCTCCGGCGCTTGAAGGAGCGCGGCGTTCGCATCGGCGCGGCAACCTCCAACCATGAGGAGCTGTTTATCGGCGCATTGAAGCGCTGCGGCGTTTACGACTGCTTTGACGCGTTCACCATGACAAGCGAAGTCAGCCGGGGCAAGGAATTTCCCGATGTGTATCTTCTTTGCGCAGAGCGAATCGGCGCCAAGCCTTCTGAATCGGCGGTCTTTGAGGATATTGCAGCCGGGCTGCGGGGCGCGAAAAGCGGCGGGTTTTATACCGTCGCTGTCCGAGAACCGTTATCTGCACCGCAGGAAGCGGAGATCCGCAAGCTTGCCGACCAATACATCAATGATTTTTATGATTTATTATAAATCCAGAAAAGGCGGCGCTGCCGCTTTTTTCTTTTTCCATGCTTATTTTTTATATAAAAATCCACCGCAAACACGCCGATTCTTCTGCGCTTTTGCGGTAGATTTTTTTCGCTCGCTGTGCCATAATTTATAATAGATGAAATTTTGATTTTATCTATGTATTGGTAGAAAGACGGAATAAATATGCGAAGAACAAAAATAATTTGCACACTGGGTCCCGCCTGTCGGGACGAAGAAACCCTTGCCGCCATGCTGAAAAACGGCATGAATGTCGCCCGCTTTAATTTTTCTCACGGCGACCATGCGTACCACAAAGAAATGATGGATACCTTCCGCGCTGTCCGCGACAGACTGGGTATAGCAGCTGCCGTGATGCTGGATACCAAAGGTCCTGAAATCCGGTTGGGAATGTTGAAAAATGGCGGCGTCACCCTTCGGGAGGGACAGGAATTTACCCTGACTACCGAAGAAGTCATAGGCGATGAAAACCATGCCTTTGTTTCGTATCGGGAATTGCCCGGTCAGCTGCACGAGGGTGATACTTTATTAATCGACGACGGCAAACTGCGCCTCCAGGTACAAGCGCTGACCGAAAAGGAAATCCGCTGTACCGTCCGGGAGGGGGGCTTGCTGAAAGATCGCAAGGGGCTGAATATCCCGGATGTTTCGCTGAAAATGCCTTTTTTAAGCGAACGGGATAAAACCGATTTACTGTTCGGCATTCAACAGAATGTCGATTATGTTGCCGCCTCCTTTACCCGCAGCAAAGACGATGTCGTTGCCATGCGCAAATTTCTGGATTACAACGGCGGGCACAACATCCGCATTATTGCAAAAATTGAAAACATTGAAGGCGTACGCAATTTTGACGATATTCTGAAAACCGCCGACGGCATCATGATCGCCCGCGGCGATATGGGTGTGGAGCTGGAATATGATATGCTTCCCGGTATTCAGAAAAAATGTATCCGAAAATGCTGCCGCGCAGGCAAGATCGTGATCACCGCCACACAGATGCTTGAATCGATGATCCATTCCGCCACCCCGACCCGAGCGGAAATCACCGATGTTGCCAACGCGGTCTTCGACGGCACCTCGGCGGTCATGCTTTCCGGAGAAAGTGCGGCGGGCGACCATCCGTCGCTGGTGGTCGAGGTTATGGCAAAAATCGTCGAACGGGCGGAGCAGGATATGTTCGACATTCAACAAGGCATTCCGTTCCACTACGATAATGACGAATCGGATATTACAAACGCTATCTGCGACGCTGCCTGCACCACCGCTCGGGATGTACACGCCACCGCCATCATCGCGGTAACCGCTCGTGGCACCACCGCCCGGCGTGTCTCTAAATTTCACCCCTACGAACCGATCATCGCCTCTACACCTGACCGGAAAACCTTCCACCAGCTGGCGCTCTCCTGGGGCGTTTTTCCGGTACTGGCACTCATGCAGGACAATACCGATGATCTGTTCCGCCACGCCATTGACTGCGCCAAACAGATTGATCTGGTTCAAGCCGGCGACCGGGTCGTGATCACCGCCGGCGTCCCCCTCAAGCAGGCAGGCACCACCAATATTTTGAAGGTTCAGATTGTAGAATAAGTTTTTCCGCCGCTTTCGAGCGGCGGATTTACACTTATTGCGGAACTTGTCAAAAAACTACCTGATAATTCCAAATCTATTTACAATTACCATCGAAAAAATTTCACATCTGCTTTTTATCATTTTTTAATCGGTTAACTATTTAAAAAAAGCAGGTGGAATTATGCAGGAAATGAAGACCCCGAAAAAATCTCTTTTGTATTACTGCATCGTAGCGCTTTTCATTCTAACAGCGCTGAATCTGTTTGTCTTTCCTCTTTTGAAGGATATACACATTCAGGATGTGAGCTACAATGTGCTGATGCAGATGGCAGATGCTAAGAATATCGGGCAAGTTGAAATCAACGAGGGCGAAATTCTGTTTACCGATAAAGAAAACAAGCAGATTTACCGCACCGGTAAAATGGACGACCCGAACCTGACGGAGCGCTTGTACACAGCCGGAGCGGATTTCCGTTCCATCTCAGCGGATGAAATGTCCCCGATGCAGTACTTTTTTCTGAGCTTTGTGCTGCCTACCCTGCTATTTGGTTTCCTTGGATGGATTTTGTTCCGACAACTGAAAAAGCGTATGAACGGCGGCGCCAACGCAATAAACTCCATGACCTTCGGCATGGGAGGGCTTGGCAGCGGCAGCGCCAAGGTCTATGTCAAATCCGACGGCGGCATCAAATTTGCCGATGTCGCAGGAGAAGAAGAAGCCAAGGATTTACTACGTGAGATCGTAGATTTTCTGCATGATCCGGAAAAATACAAAGAAATCGGCGCCAAGCTGCCCAAGGGCGCGCTGCTTTCGGGCCCGCCCGGCACCGGCAAAACCCTGTTGGCAAAAGCCGTCGCCGGTGAAGCGGAGGTTCCGTTCTTTTCCATTTCCGGCTCTGAATTTGTGGAAATGTTTGTCGGCATGGGTGCGGCGAAAGTACGGGATCTGTTCAAGCAGGCAAATGAAAAAGCCCCTTGTATTGTCTTTATCGACGAAATCGACGCCATCGGCAAACGGCGCGACAACACCATGGGCGGCAACGATGAACGCGAACAAACCTTAAACCAGCTTTTGACCGAGATGGACGGCTTTGATTCATCCAAGGGCGTGGTTATTCTGGCGGCAACCAACCGTCCGGAAGCACTGGATCCGGCACTGCTGCGCCCCGGACGCTTCGACCGGCGCATCCCGGTGGAGCTGCCGGATCTCCAAGGTCGCGCAGCGATTCTGCGCGTTCATGCAAAAAAAATCAAAACCGCACCAGATGTAGACCTTGATAAAATTGCCCGCACCTGTCCCGGCGCATCCGGCGCGGATCTGGCAAATATCGTCAATGAAGCGGCGTTGCGGGCGGTGCGCAGCGGCAGAAAAGCCGCCGTACAGGAAGATTTTGAAGAAAGTATTGAAACGGTCATTGCGGGCTACCGCAAAAAGAACGCCATCATGTCCGACAAAGAAAAAATGATCGTAGCCTACCACGAAGTCGGTCACGCATTGGTCGCCGCGCTGCAGAGCCATTCCGCGCCGGTGGAAAAAATCACCATCATCCCGCGCACCTCCGGCGCGCTGGGCTATACCATGCAGGTGGACGAGGCGGATAAGACCCTTCTGACCAAAACAGAGCTTCTGAATAAAATCACCACCTATACCGGCGGGCGCTCGGCGGAAGAGCTGATTTTTAAAGACTATACCACCGGCGCCTCCAATGACATCGAGCAGGCGACCCGGCTTGCCCGCGCCATGATCACGCGCTACGGCATGAGCGAAAACTTTGATATGCTCGCGCTGGAAACAGTCAGCAACGCCTATCTGGGCGGCGACAGCTCTCTTGCCTGCTCTCCCGAAACCCAAACCAAAATCGATCTGGCAGCCGCCGAACTGGTCAAAAAACAGCATGAAAAAGCAAGGTCGATCTTGGCTGAAAACACCGATTCTCTGCACCGTATCGCAAGATTCCTTTATGAAAAAGAAACCATCAGCGGCGAGGAATTTATGGAGCTGCTGCAAAAAACGGAAAAAAATTCAGAAAATAGGGATTGACAGTATAATTATACTGTGCTATAATGCAGAAAACCGATGAGGAAGAGTGAGTAGATCAACCCCCTCTTTTTTCAGAGAGTCGCCGACGGTGGGAACGCGACAAAAGAGCTTTGATCGAATGGACTTCCGAGGGCGAGCGGAACAGGCAAATGCCTTAGTATGCAAGACGGAGAAGGCGCTCCGTAATCAAAAGCCGGCATATGAAAGTATGCGCAGAGTGAGCGTTGTTACGCTAAGCAGGGTGGCACCGCAGGATTGATATTTTCAACTCCTGTCCCGGCAAAATCGGGACGGGAGTTTTTTCTATTCCCGTCCAAAAAAAGAAAGGAGCAATTCCCATGAAAGACATCCCGTACAAAATCTATCTGGACGAAAGCGAGCTGCCGAAGAATTGGTACAACCTGCGGGCAGATATGAAAAACAAGCCCGCGCCCCTGCTGAATCCAGCGACCTTACAGCCCATGACCGCCGCTGAGCTTTCCGGCGTGTTCTGCGACGAGCTGGTCACACAGGAGCTGGACGACACAACCCCTTATTTTGAAATTCCCGAAGAAATTCGCGATTTTTACAAGATGTACCGTCCCGCCCCGCTGGTACGTGCCTACTGTCTGGAAAAAAAGCTGGGTACCCCCGCCAAAATCTACTATAAATTTGAGGGCAACAACACCAGTGGCAGCCATAAGCTTAATTCTGCCATAGCCCAGGCATACTACGCCAAAAAGCAGGGCTTAAGGGGTGTAACCACAGAAACCGGCGCCGGTCAGTGGGGCACGGCGCTCTCCATGGCGTGCTCATATTTTGAGCTGGACTGCAAAGTCTATATGGTCAAGGTCTCTTATGAACAGAAGCCCTTCCGCCGTGAAGTTATGCGCGTTTACGGCGCGTCGGTTACGCCCTCTCCCTCCATGGAAACCGAGGTCGGAAGAAAAATTCTGCAAGAGCATCCCGGCACCTCCGGCAGTCTGGGCTGCGCCATTTCCGAAGCAGTGGAAATGGCAACCCATAGCGAAGGATATCGCTATGTGCTGGGCAGTGTGCTCAATCAGGTTTTGCTGCACCAGTCTATCATCGGGCTGGAGACCAAAACTGCACTGGATAAATACGGCATCACGCCGGACATCATCATCGGCTGCGCCGGCGGCGGATCCAATCTGGGCGGTCTGATCGCTCCCTTCATGGGTGAAAAGCTGCGCGGTGAAAAGGACTACCGCATTATCGCCGTAGAGCCCGCATCCTGCCCCAGCTTTACCCGTGGTAAATTTGCCTATGATTTCTGCGATACGGGCATGGTCTGCCCCCTGGCAAAAATGTACACGCTGGGCAGCGGCTTTATCCCCGCGCCGAACCACGCGGGAGGTCTGCGTTATCACGGCATGAGCACCACCCTGTCACAGCTGTACGACGATGGATTGATGGAAGCTGTCAGCGTGCCGCAGACAGCGGTCTTTGAAGCGGCGGAACAGTTTGCCAGGGTCGAAGGTATCCTGCCCGCTCCCGAAAGCAGCCACGCCATCCGCGCTGCCATTGACGAGGCGATGAAATGCAAGGAGACCGGCGAAGAAAAAACCATCGTCTTCGGCTTGACCGGCACCGGCTACTTTGATATGCTGGCTTACGAAAAGTTCCACAACGGCAAGATGGATGATTATGTTCCCACCGACGCAGAGCTGCAGGCTGGGTTTAACAAATTACCGAAAGTCTAATAAAGCAAGAATCCGGTTTTGCCAAAATGAAAACCGGATTCTTCTGGCTTTTTGCCGCCTTTTGTGGTATGATGATTTCAATCCATCGGGAAGAAGGAATTTACTTGGAAAGCCGAAAAGCAAATTTCGATCTTTTGCGCATTGTCTCCACCATCGCCGTGATTTGCATTCATGTAGCGGGCAAATATGTTGACGCCATCGCTTCGGGCGACTGGCTCGGCGCGCCCTATACGGGAAATATGATGTTTAACTGTATCTTCAATGTAACATCGCGCTTTGCTGTCCCCTGTTTTATTATGCTCTCCGGCGCCTTTACCCTGTCCAATAATAAAAACGGAAATTTCCGCTTTTATTACCGCAAGGTTTTCCGCCATGTCGGCATTCCAACGCTGTTGTTCGGCTTATTGTATTTTATTTACAGCATGGCGCGGCAAATTGCCTTTATTGCCGTCGGCGGCGCGGACTGGAGCAGCTTAGGCGATATTCTTCTGGATGCCGTACGCGGAGAGCCCTTTTACCATATGTGGTATCTGTATATGATGATCACCGTTTACCTTCTTGTGCCCATTCTAATCCGCCTGAAGCAGGATATCGGTGAAGCGGCCTTCAAAAAAGCCGGCATTATCTTTTTTATTGCCGCCATGCTCTGTCTTTGGACCAGCTCGCATATGTTCCGCTGGGATATTGGCTACGCTTTCTGCTTTATGGGCTATTTTATCATGGGTTATATTTTACGGACGAGCGTCAAAAAAGAAAAGTCCTTGCCCGCGCTTTTGCTGATTATCGCAGGGCTTCTGTGTTTTGCTCTGACCGGGTATCTGCGGTATCTGCTGGCAGTGAAAAACATAAACGAGGCTGATCTGCCGCTGAGCCTGCTGAATCAGGGGGCGCCCCTGTCGGCAATCGGCACCGTGCTGCTGTTTGCCGGTTTCGCCCAACTGCCTCTTCGCGGGAATTTAACGAAACTTTCCGCTCTGACGTTTGAAATATATCTGTTTCATGCCGGCATCTGGGACGTTTTGTCCCGCTTTGTCACCATTAAAATGGACAGCCGTCTGGTTATTCCCATTATGGTTCTCGCCGTGTTTCTGCTTTCCCTTCTTGCCGCCGTGCTCTGGCGCAAAATCTGGAATGCTATCGAAAAAAAATGGCAGATCAGCGACCGTCTCTGCCGACTGGTTCATCTCAACGGGTAAAATTAAAGACAAGGCTTGCTCCGTCGGACGCGGGGCAAGCCTTTTTTTATTCAGATGTTTTCATCTCTCGCCGCACACCGCGGTTTTTTCGATAGGCAGAGGGAAGGCAGTGAAATTCTTTTTCAAACGCTGCGGAAAATTTACTCTGACTGTCATAACCAACGGCTCGGGCGATATCAGCAACACTTCGGTCGGTCTCACACAACAGCTTTGCCGCCTGCTCCATGCGATGCTCCTTCATATGCGCTGCCAGAGATGTGCCGTAAACCGCCTTGAACACCGCCTTAAGCGTGGTTGGATTCATCAAATATTCCCTTGCCAGCTCCTCAATGGTATATCGCTGCGACAGGTCGCCCAAAAGGCGGGCATGAACGGCACGGACAATTTCCACCTGCCTTGCCTGGTACTCGCTTATGCGGCTTTGCTCCGGCAGCGGAAGCGAGGAAAGATAGAGCAATGTTTCCAGTGCCTTCAGTCGCCGGTAATCATTTTTATTTTCGCCAACATAAAAATAACGAAAAATTGCCTCGCTCTTCTCATTTCCCGCAAAAGACAACGGTGTTCCGGCATCTCTAAATTTACGGAAAAGCGCCTCTGTGTCTGAAAGCAGAGGCAGTGGATTCTCTGCCAGCCGTGTTTCGCTGAAAAACAACAGAAAGCCTTTATAAAATCCGTTGGGCAGCCGCACCTCGGAGTGGGCGCAGTCCCCCATGGTATAGACAGCATAATCTTTCGCACCTAAATACAAATGCGTCCCGTCCGCCATCCGCCAATCCATATGCCCTGCGGCACCGTATTGCAGCACCAGCGTCTTTGTGTCCGCCGGATGGGAAAAACAGATTTTCTTCTCGCCGGAAAGTGTCAAAAAGGAAAGCGAAATACCGGGAAACAATGGTATCTTTTCCCCCATGTGAATTTCTTTATCCTGCATATGCTTTTCTCCTTACTTCGGGCAAGCGATCTGCATCACCTGTTCAATCATTTGATGCAAAAGCTGACTTTCCCGGTCCTCCGACGCACGATAGTAAACCTCTTTCCCCTCTCGACGGGTCACCAGAAGTCCCGACTCCTTCAGCGAACGCAAGTGATGAGATACTGCCGGGCTGGTCATGCCCAAAAGAGCGGCGATATTGGTCACGCACTCTTCGCAGTGACAAAGCAGCCAAAAAATGCGCACCCGCGTCGGGTCGCCGACCTGACGGAACACATCAGCGATCGCTTGAAAATGCGCCGTTTTTCCTAATTCTTTTTCCATGCCGTCCGGCAGCGCACCGTGCGCGTGGGGCAGCGTGATTTTTTGCGCGTCACTCATCCCGCAAAACCTCCTTATTCTGTTCCTTTTCGCCCGAACGGAAAAGATTTTCGCCCAATCGGAAGAGTCCGAGCCAATCCCGTTGACATCCGCCGGTAAACTGATTATACTGCAAGCGTAACGATTAAACAAGTGCTTAATCGTTAAAACTTCTAAAATCCGGAGGGTACTTCTCATGAAAAAAACCTATCAAATCGAAGTGGACTGCGCAAACTGCGCCAATTTAATGGAAGAAGCCGCCAGCAAAACCGAGGGCGTCAAAAGCGCTGTGGTCAATTTCATGACGCAGAAAATGATTATAGATTTTCTTGAGGGACACGAAGAAAAGAAAGTCATGCGCGCCGTTGCCAAAGCCTGCAAGCGGGTGGAACCGGACTGTGAAATTTATCTTTGATCCGCATAACAAAACGGGAAAGAAGGAACTCATATGCAGCACTGGATCATCAACGGACTGTTTCTTATATTACTGCTTTTGAGTATAGGTCTGCTGTTTTACAGCCGCAATCCAAAAAGCGGCATTCCGAAAAAACAGAAGATCATGCTTCTGCGCATTTTTCTGTCCACAGTTTTTTTATTGATTTTACAATTTATCCCCACGGAAGCCTTCAGCCGGCTGGATGGCGTCCTGTTTCCGCAGGCGGGACGAATGCTGCGCCTGATTGCTTATTTCGCGGTCTATCTGCTGATCGGATATGACATCCTGCGCAAAGCAGTCCAGGGGATTCTGCGCGGCAGAGTGTTTGACGAAAACTTTCTGATGGCGGTCGCTACGGCTGGGGCGCTGGCGCTGGCTATTCTGGAAAATGGAGAATATCTGGAAGCCATCGCGGTTATGCTGTTTTACCAGATCGGCGAGTGGTTCCAGCGCTATGCCGTCGGCAAAAGCCGCCGCAATATCTCTGAATTGATGGATATCCGTCCTGATTCCGCCAATCTTTTTACAGATGGTCAGACAAAAAAGGTTTCTCCGGAGGAAGTGCCGGTGGGCGGCGTGATTGTAGTCAATCCCGGCGAAAAAATTCCTTTGGACGGCATGGTGATTGACGGAGATTCATCGCTAAATACCGTAGCGCTGACCGGCGAGAGCCTGCCGCGGGATGTAAAGACCGGAGATGAAGTCGTCAGCGGCTGCGTCAATTTAAGCGGGGTTCTAAAAATTCGCACCTCTAAAGCGTTCGGTGAATCAACGGTTTCCAAAATTCTAGATCTGGTAGAAAATGCCTCTTCCCGCAAATCCCGCTCCGAGGATTTTATCGCCAAATTCGCCCGTTACTACACCCCCGCAGTCTGTCTGTCCGCACTGGCACTGGCGATTCTGCCTCCCCTTGTGAATCTGTTGGTCCTGAAAACAGACGCCGGTTGGGGCGATTGGATTTATCGGGCGCTGACCTTCCTTGTCATCAGCTGTCCCTGTGCGCTGGTAATCAGCATTCCCCTTTCCTTTTTTGCCGGCATCGGCGGTGCGGGCAAAGAGGGAATTCTGATCAAGGGTTCCAACTTTATGGAGACGCTCTCTAAAACGGGCACGGTGGTCTTCGACAAAACCGGCACCCTGACACGGGGCGTATTTGAAGTGGTGGCGGTCCACCACAGCCCCTACGACGAAAAAACGCTGCTGGAATACGCGGCGCTGGCAGAGAGCGCATCCTCCCATCCCATCAGCAAGAGTCTGCAAAGCGCCTACGGCAAAAAAACCGACCGGACCCGCGTAACCGACATCCACGAAATCAGCGGACAGGGTGTTACGGCAACGGTGGATGGCTTGCCGGTGGCGGCGGGCAATGAAAAACTGATGTGCGCGCTGGGCATCAAATATCGGGAATGCTCCGGCGTGGGAACTATCGTGCATATGGCGATCGGCGGAAGCTATGCCGGACATATCCTGATTTCCGATGTAATCAAGCCGACCAGCGCCGAAGCGATCCTCCGGCTAAAACAGGCAGGCGTGAAAAAAACAATCATGCTGACCGGCGACAAGAAAAGGGTCGCCGATGCGGTAGCAAAGGATCTGCATGTAGACGAGGTCTACAGCGAGCTGCTGCCCGCCGATAAGGTCGAAAAAGTGGAGGTGCTGCTGCAGCAAAAACCGCCGAAGGAAAAGCTGGCATTCGTCGGTGACGGCATCAACGACGCGCCGGTGCTGACAAGGGCAGATATCGGCATTGCCATGGGGGCGATGGGCTCCGACGCCGCCATTGAAGCGGCGGATGTGGTGCTGATGGATGATGACCCGAAAAAAATCGCAAAAGCAATCAAAATTTCCCGCAAATGCCTTCGCATCGTCTATGAAAATATCACCTTCGCGCTGGTGATCAAATTCGCCTGTCTGGTACTCGGCGCTTTTGGCATTGCCAATATGTGGTTTGCCATCTTTGCCGATGTCGGTGTGATGGTCCTCGCCGTTCTCAACGCCATCCGCACCCTGCGCGTCCATTCTTTATAACAACGCCTGTTAAAAGCAGCAGCACCGCTCCCTTTTAAAAACGGTGCTGCTGTTTTATTTTTTGTAAATCCTATAGGCTTGCCGTGATTTTTTGAAACTGCTTTTTTGTCCTATAATCTTTCCTCATCCAGCAGCCGCTGTTTGCGGACGCAGACGGCGTAAGGGATACCAAAGCCCGCACCGCCGATCAGCAGTCCCAGCAGTAAAAAGAGCCACCAGAGCGGATTTTTCCTTTCACTTTCTTCCTGCGCACCCTCACCGCTCGGTGCTTCCACTTTCTTAACAATACGAGTTGTAAGATCGATCGTTTCCTCATGCGATTCACCGTAAGCGTCTTCGTAAGAAATCATCAGGGTCCCGTTGACCTCGCCTTCCCGGTTCTCATCTGCCCGCAAATTAGCGGTACCCGGCAAGCTCTCTCCCGGCGCCAGCGTACCGACAAAAACGCTGCCGCCGGTGATCAGCGAATCAACGGAAAAAAACAGCGTGCAGTTATACAGCTCGCTTTTTCCGGTGTTCATCAGAGTAACCGTCACCGTCGCCGTCTCGCCCTGGGCAATGCGCTCGGGCAGGACCGCACCGTCCCAGGTCAGTTCCGGCATCTGACGCACCGACAGGCGCAGCGTCTCCGTACAACTGCTGAGCGCACCCGTACCGTCCTCATACTCCGCCGTCAACGTCAGCCGCTTTTCACCAACCGCGGCGGTCGGAACAGCGGAAACCGCAATTTGCCATCGATACGACGCGCCGGCGTTGAGCGAATCCAGAAAAACCGAACCGGTCCCCGCAAACAATACCTCGCCGCTATCCTCCGACAATGTCAGCTTGACATTTTTCGCCGAAGCGGTTTTGCTTTTGTTATCGATTTCAACCGTCAGCTTCCGCTCCTCGCCCGGGGCGATCCACTGGTTTTCTATGGTATATTCCGCTACGACCAGCCGAGGCTGGGTCGGCGCGGCTTCTTTTTCTGCCGCTCCGACTATGGCAAGGGTCAATGCGTCGGAGGAAGACAGAGCTTCGCCCTCTGTCGTTTCATATTCTGCGGTGATCGCCGCCGGATAGTTACCGGAAACAATTCCGCCCGCCGCCGTTATCGGGAAACGCCAGATATAGGCCTCCCCGGGCGCCAGCCGTTTCACATAAACCGAAGCGTTCTGCGCTGCAAGCACCGCCTCGGAGGAAAAACCGACCCGGATATTTTCAACCGCCCGCGACGCATGGGTATTGGTCAATGTCACCGAAAGCGATGCGGTGTTTTGCTCCGTCAGCGTTCCTTCCAGCTTGTATGAAGTAACCATCAACCGGGGGACGGACAAGGATTCCGTCACCCCTTCCGCGCCGCCGGGCTGTATACCTGTTCCAAAGAATAGAAGGCAAAGAAGCAGAAAAACCGGCATTTTTCTTCTTATAATTCCCGAATATTTTCGATAATACTGTCTTTGGTTTGATTTCGTATCTTCCATCGCAGATTCACCCCCGTAACAGCAAACAGCAGCACGCAAAGCGCCAAGCTTTCCCAAACGGCAAAAGGCATCTCAAACATTTCCCCATGGTATCGACCATCCAGCCACAGTACCCCGTAAATCAGCCCGTACAGTGCGAAGCCAATGCCTACGCCCCAACAGTACAGCGATAAAAACTGACGGATATAGGAGAAATTCAACTCCCGCGCTGACGCACCCACCGCCCGCAAGGTGCCGATCTGCCGCCGGCTTTCACGGATCCGGGCGCTCAGAGAATTGTTGATCAGGCTGCCGCTGACGGCAAATCCGAGTATAACCAGAGCAAGAATGCCGATATACAACTGACGCAAAGATCTTGCTGTGTCCTGCTCTATAAGATACTTGGAAAAAAGATTCAAATTCGGCAGCCCGGCGGATATCTGCTCCAGCTCGGTGCGCATATACTCGTCCAGCTGCGCATCGCAGGGACGATTCAGATAAATTTTTACTGTCGTATAAGGGTATTGATCAACGCCGGTAAAGGAAGAAAACGCACGCAAATCGGTAACCAGCTCCATACGATACATGCCAGCGTTTCCGGAATTTTCTATATAGGCGCTCGGCAGCTCGCCGGAATATACGACTGCGCCGATGGTCACTTCTCGTTCGTACTTCTGTATCTCGCCATTCTCGTCACAACTGACATAGCTCAAGGTCAGCTTGTCCCCCGCATGAAAATGATTTTTTTCTCTTGCAAAATACTCCTGCGCCGCATCCGGCAGCCCATCTGAACTGATATAGTAGTCGCCGTTTTCCGTCGATCCGACGGACCAGCCGATTTCCTTCGGAGCAATTAAAATAACCTGCTCGCCGCTTTGGATTTTTTCCGGACGAATCTCTCCATCCGATACACCGTCCGTCAGCATCGAAATCACATCCGAATGAAGCGCATGAAGCGAAGCGGAA
The DNA here is from genome assembly GCA_949296825.1 of uncultured Eubacteriales bacterium. Lineage (GTDB taxonomy): Bacteria > Bacillota > Clostridia > Oscillospirales > Acutalibacteraceae > RGIG2774. The sequence continues at coordinate 8,923 of CASFQZ010000099.1, read as the reverse complement.
AGCGGATAATCCTGATAGCCGCAGTCCGCTCGATACGACTGATAGTTTTCGGAAAAGGGCAGCCGATCAAAAGAAAAATCGCCGCTTTTTGCCATCTGCAAAAGCGCATCATAGGAAAATGCACTTACGCCGTAATCTGTCGCCATCATGGCATAGGGGGTCAACTCTTCCATCATAATATCAATGCTGCAAGCCTTATCCGCATAAATTTGATCTACACAGCCGGTATCGTATATTTTTGTCAGATCTGTCTCACTCATTCCTTCGCTTTGGGAGGGATCGTTGATGGAAGAGATGGTAGTTCCGAGGTAATCAATGGCGTAATCGCTGCCTACGGTCCACGCTGTTTTCTCGGCATAACGCACATATGAAAATCCGAAGCAAGCAAGGCAGATGGCAGCGGTCAGCAGTAGGCTGACCAGCGTCTGCGTACCGCGGTGGAATATCAGATCCCGCTTTGCCAAAAGCTTGGGCAAAGCGTAAGTTTTTTGCGAACGGATCTTTTTTCTGCGCATTTTTCGCATCATATCCATCTGACGGATTGCCTGCATCGGCGAAACACGGGAGGCGGAAGTTAACGGCAACAACGCTGCCAGCATCACGCACGCCACACCGATGGCTGCGCAAACAAATAACACCCAGATACGCGAACGCAAAATATATACATCGCCCATCCACCCCAACAGCAGCTTCGTACCGAAATAGGAAAGCAAAATACTGATTGGCGCGCAGATCAGACTTAACAGAAATGCCTCTCTGCCAAAGACACGGATGATCTGACGGCGCGTCGCGCCGACGGCACGCAGCAGCCCGATCTGCTGCCGTCGGGAGCGCAGATTGGTAGAAAAGGCGTTAATGATGCCCAGGCAGGAGACTGCAGTCAATACCAGCGCCAGCAAAGCGAAAAGGGAAAGCGTATCCGTTGTGTCTTCTTCCGACGCTCCCCAGCTGCTATCGATCCTGCCGTAATAATTGCTGCGAACATCCAAAAGATGATCGGTGACATCCTGCCGACGCAATTCCTCATAAAAATCACCAAATTCATGATCCGCCGTATTTGACACAGCAGCGTAAGCGGTCAGTATCTCCTTGCCGCCTGCCGCGACCTGCGCATTCGCCGCCGTGAATGCTGCCGGCAAAAATTGCGTCAGCAGTTCACTGGGAACTATCGAGCCAAGGTGACTGCGTTTATTGTTCAGAATACCGACCAGGGTATAGCTGCGGTTTTGAGGCGTTTCGCTGTATTCGGTGCCGTTTGCCGTCAGAACCGCAAAGGTCAGCGTATCTCCGAGCTTTTTATTCTGACAGTCCAGCCGCGATAACGCGTCGCGCTCGATGGCGATTTCATCTGCTGATTCGGGCATTTTTCCCTCTTCCAGCTGCAAATAAGCAAGCTGCGCCGCTTTTTCATCCAGCCAGCCGATTGACGTACCGTCCTGCCGTTGTCCCTCCGGGGCGTAGGCAAAACCGAGAATATGGGCATAGCCGATTTCATCCAGATACCGCTGCGCAGCGGGCGTATCCAGCGTCAATTCTTCGGCATTGAACAGCAGAATATCTTCCTTGCCGTAAGATCGAAAATACTGTTCCTCATAGGAATCCTGGGCGCTGATCAAAAAGAACAGTGTTCCGGAGGAAAAGACCATCGCGAGAATGATGCCCACACACATCAAAGCGTATTGCTTTTTTCGGTTTTTCAAATTCCCGATAGCCAGCGTATTGACGCTGATGTTCCGTTTCATTGTGTGCCCTCCTCGGGAGATACGATTTTTCCGTCCTCCAGCCGCAAAATCCGCTGCGCCTGTTCTGCGACATGCAAATCATGGGTTACCAGAATCAGCGTTACGCCGGTTTGCTCACCAACATACTTCAAAAGCGAAAGCACCTCGCGCCCGCTCTTGCCGTCCAAATTGCCTGTCGGCTCGTCGGCAAACAGAATGGCGGGCTTATTGGCAAGGGCTCGGGCAATGGCAATGCGCTGCTGCTGCCCGCCGGAAAGCGCCGATGGCAAATGCTCAAGCCGGTCCTCAATGCCCAGCATCCGGATAATTTTTTCCAGATACGCCTCGTCCGGCTTTTTTTTGTCCAGCATAATCGGCAGCAGAATATTTTCATACCCGGTCAGCTCCTGTACCAGATTATACGCCTGAAACACAAAGCCGAACCGGCGGCGGCGCAGAATCGAAAGCTGATTGTCATTGTAACCGGACAAATCGGCGTCCTGATAAAAAATTTTTCCGCTCGTCGGATTTTCCAAACTGCTCAGCAGATGAAGAAGCGTGGATTTGCCTGAACCGCTGGGGCCGGTGATGGCGCAGAATTCCCCAGCCGCAAAAGAAACGGAAACGGAATCCACGGCGCGCACCACCGTTTCACCGCTGTAATATTCCTTTGTTAACTCCTTGCAGGATAGAATATCCATTTTCCCTTGCCCCTTTCTTTTTCTCATCCTTATTATATCATGCTTATCTTGCAAGTCAGTGACGCCAGGCTTACGATTTCTTAAGGTTTTGCCGAAAAAATGCTGGAAATAACCGGAAAATATATGCTACAATAGCTCGGTAAAAAAGGAGCGATCTTCGTGGCGACACTGCTTTTGGTCTTTATTTATATCTTTTATATCGGCTTGGGACTGCCTGATTCCCTGCTGGGCGCAGCATGGCCCGCCATATATGCCCAGTGGGATCTGCCGGTCTCTCTGGCAAGCGTGCTTTCCGTAATCATCTCACTGGGCACCGTCCTCGCCAGTCTGCTCAGCGCGCGACTCATTCACAAGCTCGGTACGCCGCTGGTCACCGCCCTATCTACTGCGCTGGCAGCCGTGGGACTTTTGGGCTATTCGCTCGCGCCGAATTTTCTTTTTCTCTGCCTTGCTTCCGTTCCTCTGGGCATCGGCGCCGGCTCCATCGATACCGCGCTGAATAACTATGTAGCGCTGCACTACAATGCCATGCAAATGAGTTTTCTACACTGCTTTTACGGCGTGGGGGTCAGTGTCAGCCCCTATGTACTTTCACTGGCGCTGGGAGAAACCATGGACTGGCGCAAAGGTTACCGCATTATTTTTCTGTTTCAGACAATCATCGCGCTGCTGTCCTTTGTAACCCTGCCTCTCTGGAAAAAAGCAACGCAGGAACGAAAAGAAGAAGAAACGCCGCCCCGGGTGGTGCCGCTGCGCGAAATAGCGAGAAATCAGAAAGCATGGGCGGTCTGCGGCGTTTTCGCCGGGATCAGTGCGCTGGAATCCACCTGTACGGTCTGGGGCGGCACATTTTTGAACGAAAGTGTCGGCTTTGCGGCAGACGAGGCAGCGGCGCGGGTCACTCTATATTTTCTGGGGCTGACCGTCGGGCGCTTTTTCTCCGGTCTGCTCAATCTGAAGCTGTCCCCGTGGAAAATTATCGCGGCGGGACAAGGGATCATTCTTGCCGCCATTGTCCTCCTTTTTGTACCGGACCACCCACAAACGGCGGTGGCTGGATTGTTTCTGATCGGGCTGGGCAACGGTCCTATTTTTCCAAATATGACCCATCTGACGCCAACCCTGTTTGGCAAGGACGCATCCCAGGCGATGATCGGAATTCAGATGGCACTGTCCTATACCAGCATTCTTCTGACGCCGGTGTTGTTCGGCGTGCTGGCAAATTTCTTCGGCACCAATATTTTGCCGCTGTTTTTGTTGTGTATGTTCCTGTTTATGACGCTTTGTATTTTCCGTCTGCTCCATCTCCGGCGTCAACAACCGCAATCCTCATAAACCAGTAAAAAGAAACTGTTGCATATAGCAAACCGAAAAAGCAAAAGAATAAAATATGGACTGTTACACACAAATGGATGCAGAAAAAAGCTTTTGTGTGCGACAGTCCTCTTTTAGTTTAATAAGGATAAAATAAATTTACTTTTCGGTCTACACCTAAATGCAACATCCCTTTTCTTATATCTTCTCTGTTCCCTCCAAAACCGGAAGGCAGATGGTGACGCGCAGCCCTCTTTCACCGTTTTCGGCTCCGATGGTGCCATGATGTTTTTCAACAATGGCTTTAGCGATTGCCATACCCAATCCGGCGCTGTCGGGAGAGGCGTTTTCGGTACGGTGAAAACGATAAAACAGCAGCGGCAGCTCCTTCGCCTCCACGCCGCCGCCGTCGTCTTCGATTTGCAGCAGTACCGCCCGCTCGCTTTTTTCGCAGCGGACCATGACCTGCCCGTCGGGCGCGGTATGCTCACAAGCATTTTTGACCAGATTCCCGACCGCCTCCGAAAGCCACGCGCCGTCGCAGCGTAGCATACAGCTGCCGGTGACACAAATCCGCTTTTCCGGAAAAAGCGGATACAGTTCCCGCACAACCTCCCGCAAAAGATTTGCCATATCATGCGGCGCAAAATGCATCACATAAGCATCCGAACGCAATTTTTCCAACCGAAGCAAACCGGAAATCAGCCGCTCCATTTTTTCTACCAGCCGCAGCTGTTTTTGCCGATATATCGTTTCGCCGCTCTCCGCCATTTCGCAATATAGCCGAATACCCGCCAACGGCGTTTTAAGCTGATGGGAGATATCGGAGATCAGCGCAGCATTCCGGCGCAACGCCTCCACCATATGACTCTGCTCCAACAGCACCCGATCCTCCAGGTCGCAAAGAGCATTTTGCAGCGGTGCAAAAGCATCGTCGTCGGTGCTGTAGTGAAGATGCTCACCGGTCATCAAAAATTGCTGCGTCTGCTCCGTCAATCGGCGAAGACGTCGGCGATCTCGTCCCCAAAGGGCAAAACCAATCGCGCTAAGAAGCAAAAACACCCCGCACAGCGCCGCAAACACCCAACCGAGCGTACTCATATGTCATCCTCCCAGCGATACCCAAAGCCCCGCACGGTGACGATATGCCCCGCGCCAATTTTTTCCCGCAGACGGCTGATGTGAACCGACAGCGTGTTATCATCAATAAAATTACCGTCCGCATCCCAGATTTCCGAAAGCAAGGCGTTTCGGGTCACGATTTGCCCCCGATGACGAAGCAGGCAAGAAAGAATCTGAAATTCCGTGGGCGTCACAAAGACCATTTCGCCGTCTTTTGTCACCGTGCGGCGGGTCAGGTCCACGGAAACACCGCCGCCAAACACCGGTTCATTGCCGCCGCCCTGACGCAAACGAGCACGCACCCTCGACAAAAACTCCGCCAGCGAGAAAGGCTTGGTCATATAATCGTCCGCGCCGGCGTCCAGTCCGCGCACGATCTGATATTCCTCATCACAGGCGGTCAACATCAGGATCGGCAGCCGGCTGCCTTGCCGCCGCAGCTTCTCGCAAAACGCCACGCCGGAGCCGTCGGGCAACATCACATCCAGGATCACCAGCTGATAAGCTTCGGTGCTCAGCTTTTCCTGCGCCCGCTGCAAATCCGGTGCCGTATCCGGCAAATACCCTTCCCGACACAGCACGTCATACAGCCCCTCGCATAAAAAGGCGTCATCTTCCACCAGTAAAATCCGCTCCTGCACGCTTATCACTGACCTTCTTTATCGATTCTCATCATATGCCGCAATCGCAGCCAGAAAAAACGCACCATAACGGGCAGCTTTGATTTCGCCGACCCCGGAAACCTCTAAAAATTCCGACAGGGTGCGCGGCACTTTTTTTGCCATATCCGCCAATGTGGCATTGGAAAACACCACATACGCGGGAACCCGTTCCTTTTGCGCAATTTCCAACCGCACCGCCCGGAGCGCTTCATACAAAGCGCCATGTTCCGGCACTTTCCTTTTTTGTTGCTGCCGCAACGCAGTCTCATTTTCCGATTTCGACCGAACACGGACCAAAAGCTCCACCTTCCGGTCGCCCCGCAATACGGCAGGCGCCGCCTGCCCCGGCCGCAGCGTTTCATGCTGCGGCTCGACACGGAGGTACCCCTCGGTTTCCAAAAGATCCATCAAAAAACGGATCCGGCGCAGCGGTTGTTCCTGCAAAATCCCATAGGTAGGAATCTGTTCCAGACCCAACGCCAGAACGCGCTTGTTTTCGCTGCCATGCAATACCTGCGCCACCAGCGTTTTGCCGACATAATAACCGATTTTTTCTTTGATGCGCATAATACAGGAAAGAATCATCTGCGTGATTTTAGTCGCATCCACCCGGCGCACTTTTCTATGGCAGTTGCCGCAATTGCCGCAGTTTTGCGGGTGCGCCTGCCCGAAATAGGAAAGCAGCTGCCCGCGCAGACAGCTTTCTGTGCGGCAATAGCAAATCATTGCCCGCAGCCGTTCATAATCCGCCAGTCGAACCTGCTCCTGCTGCTCTGCATTGAGGTCCTCGCTGTTTCTGTTTTCGATCAAAAACCTCGCCGTTTTCTCATCTGCCGAGGTATACAAAAGAATACAGTCCGCTTTTTCTCCGTCCCGACCGGCGCGTCCTGCCTCCTGATAATAACTCTCCAGGCTTTTCGGCATCTGATAATGAATCACAAATCCCACATTGGATTTGTCAATCCCCATCCCGAACGCATTGGTCGCCACCATAACGCGTTTGCGATCAAACTGAAAATCCTCCTGATTGGTGCGGCGTTCCTCATCCTCCAGTCCCGCATGATAGCGGGTTGCAGAAATACCGTGATCACAAAGCAAGTGACAAATCTGCTCCACGGAAGAACGGGTGGCACAATAAACAATGCCGCTCTGCTCGCGGCGGGAAATCAGCAGCTGCAAAAGCGCATCTACTTTATTTTTTGGACGAATGACATCAAAAAACAGGTTCGGACGGTCAAAGCCGGTGACCACGCGCAAAGGGTCGCACAGCCGCAACCGTTCTTCAATATCCTGCCGCACCAAATCGGTCGCCGTCGCTGTAAAAGCGGCAACCACAGGTCGCTTCGGCAAAATATCGATAAAATCGGCGATTTTCAAATAACCGGGACGAAAATCCTGTCCCCATTGAGAAATACAATGCGCCTCATCCACTGCCAAAAGTGAAATCTCTGCCTGTTTCGCCCATCGCCGAAAGCCCTCGGTTTCCAGCCGCTCCGGCGCGACATAAATAATTCGGTACTGCCCCTGCGCCGCCCGCTCAAACACCAGCGTCAGCTGACGGGGCGTAAGAGAGCTGTTGATAAAGGCGGCGGGAATACCCGCCCGCTTCAACGACGCAACCTGATCCTTCATCAGGGAGATCAGCGGAGAAATCACCAGCGTAACGCCGGAAAACAGCATTGCCGGCACCTGATAACAAACGGACTTCCCGCCGCCGGTGGGCATCACACCCAGCACATCCCGCCCGCCGACCATGGCGTCAATCAATTCTGCCTGCCCTTCCCGAAAGGAAGTATGTCCGAAAAATCGTTTCAGCACCGAAAATTTATCCATTTGCCGTTCCTTCCCGACTCTGCATCCCGTCTTACGCGTTCGCTTCTTACCCGTTTATCATACCTTATTTTCTCTAAAAAAGCAATGCCATTCTTTTTTTGAGCAAAACGAGCCGCCGCCCAAAGCAAATGCTTTGGGCGGCAGGTTTGTTATTCTTGCAGCTTTTAAGCGTCAAAGGAATCGAGCTTTACCGCCACGCGCAAAATCTTCCGTGCGTCGGAGGTGGTAATCTGGTTGTCCTTATCCACATCAGCGGCTTTGGTTTTGGCTTCGTCCAGCGTCTCCAGCTTGACCGCCGCCCGCAGGGCAAGGCGGGCATCAGAGGAGGTAATCTGCTTGTCACCGTCCAGATCGCCCAGCGTCATTTCCGGCTCGATGGGGTCGGTAGGCTGAGGCTCCGGCGGCTCCGGCTCGGTGGGATCAGCGGGCTGAGGCTCCGTTGGCTCCGGCTCGGTGGGATCGGCGGGCTGCGGGTCCGTTGGCTCTGTCGCAGGGTCGGACGGAACCTCCGACGGCGTTATGATCTGATCATCAATGATATAAGAAGAGGGATCCCCGTTAACCACGCAAATCTGATACAGACCGGTGCAGTCGTCCATCAAAATGCGCAGATAATACTCGCCGGAAGCCCCTTGGAGCACTTCATACAGATCAAAGGAGACGCCGCGCTTTTCGGTGGTTTCAATCCAGCGAATCCATCCGGTATCCCAAAGACGGGAGCCGTCTACGGTATAAAGCTCCACCTTTATGGAGGGAACATAAGAATTTACAACCAGAGAAAGAGAGGAACTGGCAGGTAACGTCACCTTATAATAATCATCCGGATCATTGATGGCAATCTGTCCATTGACCCGCTGTCCGATAGAAATCGGCGAAGCCTGGGCAATGCTGTTGTTCGGCTCTGCCACAGTGGCGCCGGCAGAGACAAAAGAAGCGGTAAACTGATAATTGCCGGTATAGGCGTTGTCCCAAGTGCCTATACCATTAACTTTTATATAATAGGTTGCAGCCTCAAGGTCTATGATATATGTATCCGAACGGGTAGCAGTGGAAGAAACCCATTCTTTTTTTTGAGCAGACCAAAGCTCCTTGCCGTCGCCGCCATAGAGAAACAGCGAATAAAACTGGATATATGAATCGAAATCAATGGTAAGACGGCCGGAGCTGGGAAGCGTTACGGCATAATAATCTTCCCGGTCATTGATCGCTATCTGTCCTTTTACCTGGGAATCAAAATCAATCGTCTTCGCATCGGCAATACTGTTGTTCGGCTCGTCGATATTGGCGTCCGACGGCGTAAATGCTGCCGCAAACTGATAATTGCCGGTATAGGCGTTACCCCAATAGTCTGTTCCATTAACTTTTATATAATAGGTTGCAGCCTCAAGGTCTATGGTGTGCGTATCCGAACGGGTTGCCGTGGAAGATACCCATTCATTATCTCTGGAAGACCAAAGCTCCTTGCCGTCACCGCCATAGAGAAACAGCGAATAAAACTGGATATATGAATCGAAATCAATGGTAAGACGGCCGGAGCTGGGAAGCGTTACGGCATAATAATCTTCCCGGT
>CASFQZ010000098.1 GCA_949296825.1 uncultured Eubacteriales bacterium | reverse complement strand
CTCAGAAGGTTTAAGCGCCAGACATCCAGAGACGGCGTGATTCAGGAAGTTCGCAAGAGAGAACATTATGAGAAGCCTTCCGTCAGACGCAAAAAGAAATCGGAAGCCGCTCGCAAACGCAAGTATAAATAATTTCAGATGCAAGGCGGACTCAAGAGATTGAGCCCGCCTTGTTTTCCGAACAGGAGGTGAGCCCCATGGCGGAATCGAAACCGGAAATCGCTGGTTGGGAGGATGCGGTCCCGCAGCATATTTATCGCGCCATTACCGAGATCACTCCGGAGGAACTGCGCCGCATCGGTGCCGTTGCCGTCGGAATCGATCTGGATAACACCACGGTGTATGATTCTACCCTGCGCCCGCGCGAGGGCGTGATGGCGTGGATTCGCCAGACCAAGGCGGCGGGGTTCCCGATTATGATTGTATCCAATACCTATCCGCTGCGCGCCCGTTGGCTTTCTAAAAAATTCCGTGTTCCCTTTTTGGCGTTGTCCAATAAGCCGGACCCGAAAAATGTCATCAAAGCCGCCGCGCAGCTGGGCGTACCGCTGGAAAATTTCGCGATGATCGGCGATCAGCTTTTTGCCGATGTGGAGGCGGCGAATCGCTGCGGCGCGATCTCTGTTTGGGTGCGCCCGTTTATGCGCGAAAAGCTGTTTGCCAAAAAATTTGCCCGCCGCAGAGCCAGAGAAAAGAAGTTCTGCGAAGAACACGGAATCGAATACGAGGAATTGCGATGAATGCCCTGCAATCGTTCAGAGAGATGTTTTACGGCGCGGAAGGAAGCGGGGAGCAGACTGCCGCGCTGTTCTCCTCCGAGATCAGCCGCCGGTTTTTGACCGGGTTTCCGGCGTCGGACGGATTTGTTGTGATCACAAAAGACCATGCCGTTTTTTGGACGGACAGCCGGTATATTGAAGCCGCCCGGCAAAGCGTGCGGGATATGCCGGTGGAAGAGCCGGAAAATATGGCAGTACAGCTGTATCGTTTCCTGACGGAGCATGGCGTCAAAAAACTGGAGGTGGAAGTGTCGCGCATGAGCGTGCGGCAGTTCCGCCGATTGCGTCAGAGAATGGCGGAGGTTGATGTTTCGGAAGACGGCACGGCGGACGACTGTCTGGCGGCGCTTCGCTGCATCAAAACCGATGAAGAAGTCCGTCGGATCGAAAAGGCGCAGCGCATAGCCGAGGGGGCGTTCGGGCGGATCCTTTCGTTTATCCGTCCCGGCGTGACCGAAAAAGAAATTGCGCTGCGGCTGGATTACGATATGCTTTCTCATGGCGCTGAGGCGGTTTCCTTTGAGACCATCGCCATCGCCGGTGAAAATACCTCAAAGCCTCACGGCGTGCCCGGTGCGCGCAAGGTGCAGAGCGGGGATTTTGTCACGATGGATTTCGGCGCGGTGTATGAAGGGTACCACAGCGATATGACCCGAACCGTCGCAGTGGGGCATGTATCCGAGCAGCAGAAAAAGGTCTATGAAACCGTGCTGCGCGCCAAGCAGGAAGCGCTTTCGGTACTGCGGGCGGGTCTGCCTGCCGCAGAAGGCGACAAAGCCGCCCGGGATGTGATTGAAAAGGCGGGCTGGGGCGATTGCTTTCGCCACAGCACCGGTCACGGGGTTGGGCTTGAGATTCACGAGCTGCCGAATCTGTCGCCCCGTTCGGAATATGTGCTGCAGGCAGGCAATATCGTGACCGTTGAACCGGGGATTTATCTGCCCGGCGCCTTCGGCGTGCGGATTGAGGATATGGCGCTGGTTGAGAAAAACGGATGCCGCAATCTGACCAAAGCGCCGCAGGATTTGATTGTTTTATAAGAAAAACGGATGGCTTGCGCCCTGCTGCCGAAAAAAGACTTGCAAAAAGGGCGAAAATATTATATGATATATCTGTTATTATGTGCGGCGGAATGCCGCCCGGAAGAAAGGATTTGAAAGTATGGTAACTGCCGGCGATTTCAGAAACGGCGTAACTTTTGAAATGGATGGCGCGGTTTGGCAGATTATTGAATTCCAGCATGTTAAACCCGGCAAGGGTGCTGCGTTTGTGCGCACCAAGCTCAGAAACGTGATTCAGGGCTCCGTGGTTGAAAAGACCTTCAGCCCGACGGATAAATTCCCCACCGCATATGTGGAAAGAAAAGAAATGGAGTATTCCTATAACGATGGCGATCTGTATTATTTTATGGATCCCGATACCTATGAGCTGGTTCCCATCAGCAAAGACGAGCTCGACGATAATTTCAAATTCGTCAAGGAGCAGATGGTTTGCCGTGTTCTGTCCTATAAAGGCAAAGTATTCGGCGTAGAGCCGCCCAACTTTGTTACCCTGCAGGTCACCAAGACCGATCCCGGCTTTAAGGGCGACACCGCGACCAACACCCTCAAGCCCGCCACGCTGGAGACCGGCGCTGAGATCAAGGTTCCGCTGTTTATCGATGAGGGTGAAATGATCCAGGTCGATACCAGAACCGGCGAATACATGTCCAGAGCATAAGCTGTGGCAGAAAAATAAGGAGGTCAACCCCATGACGATTACCGAAAAAGCCGCTTATCTGAGAGGATTTGCCGACGCCGCTAAAATGAAGGACGACGACGATGCCGTTAAGCTCCTGAAAAAAGTAGTGGAAATTATTGACGATCTTGCCGTCTGTGTGACAGATCTGGACGATCAGGTTGCCGAGATGTCCGAGCAGCTGGACGCGGTGGATGCGGATCTTGCCGATCTGGAAGAGTGCATATATGAGGATGACGACTGCTGCTGTGACGATGACTGTGACTGCTGCGATGATGACGATGAGGATATGATGTTTGAGCTGGAGTGCCCGGAGTGCGGCAAAACCATCTATCTGGATGAGAGCATCTTTGATTCCGACGAAGAGATCACCTGCCCGTCCTGCGGCGCAGTGCTGGAAGATTTGACGATTGAGGAAGACGGCGGCGACGAAGAATAATTGCCTTGTCTTTTGACTGTAAGGAGAACCGGGTATTCTGTTTGATTGCGGAATGCCCGGTTTTTTAAGAAAGGGGGATTTCATGTGGACGAAAAATACGTAGGCAGGATTTGCCCGTACTGCAAACAGCCCATCCATGAATCGGATGAAATTATGGTATGCGAACGGTGCGGCACGGCGATGCATAAGATTTGCCGGCAGCAAGCGGGCAAATGCGTTGCCGTCGGCTGCTCGGATGCTGCGCCGCCGGAGGAAAGTACAGGAAGCGTAGAAGCGCCCAAGTCGGCGCCTTTGGAAAAACAGGATGAGCCGACGGCACACGCCGCGATGCCGCAGCGAACCACGGAAGAGATTTTCCGCAATCCGTCCTTCTGTCCGTCTTGTGGCGCTGCCGTGCCGTCCGGCGCGGAAAGCTGCCGGCAATGCGGCTTTCGATTTGCTTCCCATCCGGCGGCGGACCCTGCGAAGCCGGGGAAGAAAATCAAAAAGAGCCTGATCGCTTTGATTGTCTGCCTGGTGTTGGCAGTCGCTGTTGCGGCTGGCGGTATCGGCGGATTTGTGTGGTACCGGGAAGAAACCGAAGAACTGCGGGAGGATTTGTATGACAGCTATTGGATCTGTCAGGAGCTGAACGATCAGGTTTTTGAGGGGGATTTGTTCGTTTCGGACGCATTTGTGATTTTTGAGGGGCAGATCATGCGATTGGTGACATCGGACCTGTTTTTCGGCTCCAATGTGGTTTATACCGCCGAATTTTCCGTGGATTCCCCGCGTCAGGTGACGCTTATCCTCCATGACGGGCAGCAGGTAGCATATGACGTGGAATATCGAGAGGATGGCCCCTATGACCGGATGATATGGACCGGCGAGGACGGTCACATCCTGCATTTCAATGAGTCGGGCAGCTATGGCGGCGCCTATTATGACGATTAAAAACGCCGATGCCGCCCCGGATGCAGTTCTGTTTGGGTTATCAAAAAAAGCGCCCCGTGCTTGGGCGCTTTTTTTTGATTGCCATATTTTTGCTTTATTTTTTGTCCAGACGCAGCTCTTCGGTGGTGATCAGCGGCGAAAATCCCAACTTTTGGTAAAACGCTGCTGCCTGGTGGTTGAACTGCCAGACATGCAGGGTGATCCGGCGGCAGCCGGCGGCGATTGCCTGTGTTTTGATTTGCTCGATCAGCTGCTTGCCGATGCCCTGCCGCCGCCGGTCCGGCTGTACATAAATATCTTCAATATGCAGCGTGGCGCGCTTTGTTCGCCGCTCTTTGACGCAGCCGCAGCAAAACCCCAGAACGACGCCGTTTTCCACCGCCTTGATCCCGATGAAATTTTCTTGCCGCAGCCTTGCGAGGAACTGTTTTTTGCTTTGCGGCTGAACCGGAGGGAAAAGGTAAGGGTAAGCGGCGGCATGACTGCTTGCCAACGCATATTGCATGGGAGCAAGCTGGTCGTAATCTTCGGCGCGTATGGGCTCAAATCTCATCGGTGTCCTCCTGGTGCAGCAGGCGGCGCGGCTCGGGGATGTCCAGATAGGAAACTTCTTCCAGCTTTTCGCCGTGCCGGAAATAGACCCGCGGCACTCGGCGGGAAATGCCGCATACAAATTCATAGTTAAAGGAATAGGCGTTGTCCGCCACATCTTCCACGGTGATGTGGTTTTCACCGTCCGCCCCCACCAGCGTGACCCGGTCGTCCACCTTGACATTTTTCAGATGGGAAACATCGACCATGAATTGATCCATACAGATCCTGCCGAGGATCGGGCAGAATTCACCGTGAATCAGCACCTGCCCCCTGTTGGACAGGCAGCGCGGATAGCCGTCCGCGTAGCCGACGGGAATGGTGGCGACGGTGGTCGGTCTGTCGGTGATATAGGTCCTGCCGTAGCTGATGCCTCTGCCGGCGGGCAAAAGCTGTACATTGGTCACATGGGAGATCAGAGACAGCGCCGGCTTGATGGGGAACTTTTCCCGGTTGACTTCTTTGGAGGGATACAGACCGTAGAGGATGATCCCCTCGCGCACCATGTCGTCGTAATCATGAAACTCCATAATTCCCGCGCTGTTGCAAAGGTGCTTGAGCGGCGGTTCCACGGCTTTCTGCCGCAGCAGGTGAAGAAAATAGTTGTATTTTTCCCGCTGACGGAGCGCTTCGGTTTTGTCCGACTCGTCTGCTGTCGCATAATGACTGAATAATCCGGTCAGCCTTAGGTTTGGCAGGGCAACAATCCGGCGGATTGCCTCGGCAGATTCCTCGGTGGGCGCAAAACCGATGCGCGACATCCCGGTGTCCACCGCCAGCTGAAATTCTGCGGTCATCCCCAGCTTCACCGCTTCCCGTGACAGGGCAAAGGCGCTGCTTTCCTGAAAAATGACAGGCTGTATCCGTTGGCGGATCGCTTCGGCAAAATAGGCGGACGAAAAGGAGCCCAAGACCAAAATCGGGTTGCGGATGCCGTTTTTGCGCAGCTCCACGCCTTCGTCGATGGTGGCGACGGCAAAATAATCGGCTTTATTGCGCAAAAGACGCGCAATGGGCACCGCGCCGTGACCATAGCCGTCCGCTTTGATCACCGCCATATATTTAACACCCTCAGGCAGTCTTTGGAGAACGGCGTCGGCGTTGTATTCGATCGCGTCAAGATCGATCTCGGCGCGGATTCTGTTTGTATCCATTTCTTTCTCCGAGTCCTTTCAGACGGCGGCGCCCATAGGAGAAAGGATGATACCTTCCCGGGTGAGCGCGTCATGTATCTTTTGTGTAAATGCCAGCGCTTTGGCGCCGTCGCCGTGTACGCAGACGGAATCCGCTTTCACCGGGATATCTTCTCCGTTGACAGCGGTTACTTTTCCCTCTTTGACCATGCGCAGTACCCGTGCGATCGCTTCGTTTTCGTCGGTGATCATTGCGCCGGGTTTGCTGCGGGCGACCAGAGAGCCGTCCGGCTCATAGGCGCGGTCCGCAAAAACCTCCCGGGCGAATCGGATCCCGGCTTTTTCGGCTTCCGTTTCCATCTGGCTGCCTGCCAGTCCGAGCAAAATCAGCGATTCATCGGTCAGGGCAACGGCTTCGCAGACAGCACGCGCCAGCACTGGATCTTTGCCCGCCATATTGTACATTGCGCCATGGGGCTTGACATGCTGTAATTTCATGCCGTGTGCTTTCGCGAACGCTGCCAGCGCGCCGATCTGGTACTGTATGTATGCACGCACCTCCGAAGGGGAGGCGTTTAAGTTTCTTCTGCCGAATCCCATCAGATCCGGATAACCGGGATGGGCGCCGATGGCAATGCCAGCCTCGGCAGCCAGGCGGACGGTTTTATCCATAATCAGCGGGTCGGACGCGTGAAAGCCGCAGGCGATATTGGCGGAGGTGATCATCGGAATGACCTGTTCGTCCGCACCGATGGTGTATGCGCCGAAGCTTTCGCCAAGATCACAGTTTAGGTCAATGGTTCGTTTCATGAAACCCCTCCGTTATTCTTTAAGTGAAGAATTTTTCAGGTCGGTGATCAGCATATGCCCCGGCGCGTGGGTGATGGCAAGAGATGGCTTTGCCGCCATGACTGCCGCCTGGGGGGTTACGCCGCAGCACCAGAAAACCGGAACCTCGCCGGGGTGAATCGTGACCGCGTCGCCAAAATCCGGCTGGGATAAATCGTGAATGCCGATCTGCGCCGGGTCGCCGATGTGGATCGGCGCGCCGTGGACCCGAGGCACCGCAGCGGTGGCGGTCACCGCCCGGGCGATTTTTCCGGCAGGGATCGGGCGCATACTGACCACGGTATTGCCATGGAAAATTCCCGCGCTGCGGCAGAGAATATTGGTCAGATACATTGGTACGTTTTTCCCTTCTTCGATATGCCGTACCGGCACGTCAGCGTCCAGAAGTTCCCCTTCAAAGGAAAAGCTGCAGCCAATCAGAAAGCTGACAAAATCGTCCCGCCAGATAGCTTCAATATCGGTCACCTCGTCGGTCAGAATGCCGTTTTGCCAGATGCGGTACTTGGGGAAATCTTTGGCGACATCTCCGTCCTTCGCAAGCAGAGGCATAGCCCGGCTGCCGACGTCGGTTACTTCCAGAACCGGACAGGGCTTCGGGTTGCGCTGGGTGAACAATAAAAAATCGTAGGCGTATTCTTTGGGCAAAATGCAGAGATTCGCCTGGGCAAAGCCCCGGCACATACCGGAGGTTTGGGATGTAATTTTTCCTTCGCGGATCAGATGTCGTACTTCGGACGGTGACATATATTCATAATTCATATTGAAAACCTCTCTTACAGGGTTGTCAGTGTCATGCGGTATAGCTTTGCCGCTTCTCGGGCTTCTTTTTCGCCAATGCGGACAAAGCGGATTTGATCCGCCGGTCTCGCCTGCGCCAGCAGATGCAGGTCGCAGGTCAGCACCGTGGCAATTTTAGCGTAACCGCCGGTGGTCTGCCGGTCCGCCATCAGCACGATGGGCAGTCCGGACGAAGGCACCTGCACCGCGCCTGGGGCAATGCCGTCCGATACAATGTCCGTACCGTTTTTGCTTTGCAGCGGCTGTCCGGTAAGACGCATTCCCATCCGATCCGATTCGGCGGTGACGGTATAGGTTTGTGAAAAAAAGAGATGGAGCGCCTCTTCGGTGAAAAAATCATCCTGTGGACCCAAAACTGCTCGGATCAGGATCTCACCTTCGGGCATTGGGTTTGCGAAGGAGCCCCCTTTGGGCGCACCGGTTGCTGCGCCGATGGGTAGAATATCGCCCTTTTGCAGTTTTCTGCCATCCAGACCGCCAAGCCGGCATTTTAATGTCGTGCTGCGGCTGCCCATCACCACGGGCACATCAAAGCCGCCCTGCACGGCAAGGTAGCAGCGGCAGCCGGTCTTTGCCGCGCCGAAAGTCACCTCGTCCCCTGCCTTTGCTTCATACAGCGTGTTGGGGGACAGGGGGACGCCGTTCCAACTGCCGCCGAAATCTCCGCCCGCCGCCACAAAGGCACAGGGCGCATCAAAGCGGGCATGAATGCCCATCATTGTCATTTCCAGCGCCGCCGCGTTTTTATCGTTTCCCAAAAGAAGGTTGGCGCGGACCAGAGAGAAATCGTCCATTGCGCCGGATTGGGGAAATCCGTCTTTCATATACCCCCGCCGTCCGAGATCCTGTATGGTGGTCAGCGGCCCGGGTTGAAGAATTTGCAGCGCCATCAGCCTTCCTCCCATGGTATGAGATTGTCGCCCGCCGCGACAGCCTTTGCCAGCCGTTCATATTCTGCTCGCAGGATCGGCAGAAATCGGATGTAATCGCCGGTTTGGTAAGGTACCGGCGGCGTTCGGCTTGGGTCGTAGGGCAAAAGGGGCGTCCTGCCGATCAGATTCCACCCGCCGGGGGATTCCATTGGGTAAACGCCGGTTTGCTTGCCGCCGATGCCCACAGCGCCGGTCGGAATCACGGTGCGCGGCGAAGCAAGGCGGGGCGTTTCCAGCGTCGGATCCATCTCACTCAAATAGGGGAACCCCGGCAAAAAACCAATCATATCAATGCGATAAATACGGGTTGCGTGGCGGCGAACCACTTCAATCGGAGAGATGCCCGCATGGTCGGCGACCCGCTGCAAATCCGGACCGAACTCGGAGCCGTAGGCAACGGGCAGAATAAAGATGCGTTTTTTCTCCTGAGCATGTCTGCGCCGCCGTTTTGCCGCTTTGCGAATCTGTTTCTCCAAATCTTCATAGGCAAGAACGGTTGGATCAAAACAGATGGTGACGGAACGGTAGGTTGGAATGATTTCCATTATGCCGGAAAGGGGCTGCTTGTTCAGCTGCTCAGTAAAGGCGGAGACTTTTGCGCTGTTTTCCGCTCGGATGCTGTCGCCGAATTCCACAGTGACGGCACTGTCCCCGCAGGGGAGCAGTCGAAAGTTTTCTGTCATTGCAATCCGCCCTTCATCTTAATTATAAAGGAAAAAGCACTTAACCCTTGCAGTAATTCTCAAAATCGTCAGTCAGCCATTGCTGCAGTCTGCCGAGCAGCTCCGGGGCTTTGCCGCCTACCGGTTTGCCGTCGATGGAAACGGCTTGCAGGCAGAAGCAGCTGGAACTGGAAACAATGACTTCGTCGGCGTTCATCAGGTCCTCCAGATAAAAAGCGCTCTCATCCACCGGGATGTCCAGCGCGCCGCAGGCTTTGATCAGATGGCGGCGGGCAATGCCGGGCAGTATCAGGCAGTCGGTCGGCGCGGTGCGGAACACGCCATCCTTGAGGATCGATACATTACTGTGGGCGCACTCGGTTACCCTGCCGCCGTCGCGGTAAAAGACTGTTTCGTCCGCGCCGCAGGCCCGGGCTTTTTCCGCCGCCATCACGCTGGGAATCAGGTTCAGCGTTTTGATATTGCAGTGATAAAAACGGGTGTCCTTTTCTGTCACCAGATGGACTTTTTTATAAGTATTTGCTTTTTCTGTCGGCGTCAGCATGATCCAGATATTTGCGTCAAAATTCATATTGCCATAGGCGTGGTTGCGGATGGCGCTGCCGCGGGTCGCTTGCCAGTAAACAAATTGATCGCCGCTGTCGACTTTTTTGACCATGTCCCGGAGAATCTGCGCCATTTTTTCTTTGGTATGGGGAATGCGGATTTTCAGCAGACGGGCGCTGTTGTAAAAGCGATCGATATGTTCTTCCAGCGAATAGATCACATGGTTGTGCGCGCAGGTTGCGTCGTAGACACCGTCACCGAAATAGCATACGCGGTCAGTCATCGGGATCTTCATATCTTCGATCCTGCCGTATTCTCCGTTGTAATAGCCAAGGTTTTCCATTTTGATTTGCAAATCCTTTCGTTGGTGGTTACAAAAAAAGATAACGGCAGCGGCGAGGTCTTTCTGTTCTGTATACGCAAAAAGAGCAGATATGACGCCGTGTCCGTTATCCCTTCTGATCCCTGAGTTTCAATAACAGGAACATTATAATACGGATGAGAGGAAAAGTAAATGGATTTTTGATAAAATTTTAATTTTTTAGGGGACTCCTATTTTCGGGTGATTATTTGCAAAAAACATGATCACCAATGGTGACGATGACAGGGCGAGACAACATCCAGGCATTGGAGGTTTTCGCTGGATTGTAATAGTAGATCGCGCCGCCGGTGGGGTCCCAGCCGTTGATGGCATCCCGCGCTGCTTTTTGCGCTGTCGCGCCGGGAGCAACACTCCAGTTGCTGTCTCTGACGCAGGAAAATGCGCCTGCCTGATAAATGACGCCGGGGATGCTGTCCGGGAAGGACGGATGTTCTACGCGGTTGAGCACCACCGCTCCCACCGCCACCTGCCCGGTATAGCTTTCGCCCCGGGCTTCAGCGGCAATAACCTTCGCCAATAAATAAATGTCGTTGCTGCTGTATTGAGACGAGGAGGAAGAGGAGGAGCCGAGTCCCAGGTAAAGAAGGGTTTTTGGTCCCGCGATGCCGTCGGCGGTGATGCCGCAGTTGCGCTGGAACGACAAAACCGCCTGCTGGGTTTTGGTGCCATAGATGCCGTCCACGCTTCCGGTATAATAACCCAGTTCCTTTAATTTTTTCTGAATGCTGCGCACTTCATCCCCGCGGGAGCCCAACCGCGAGAGGGTCTGCTCGCTTTCCGATTCGGTTGTTTGAAGAGAGGAAAGGGGCGAGAGCACCGGTGAGGCAAATGCCAGCACAGCGCAG
The DNA here is from genome assembly GCA_949296825.1 of uncultured Eubacteriales bacterium. Classification (GTDB taxonomy): domain Bacteria; phylum Bacillota; class Clostridia; order Oscillospirales; family Acutalibacteraceae; genus RGIG2774. The sequence continues at coordinate 488 of CASFQZ010000098.1, read as the reverse complement.
AGCAGGGTGATGACGAAACATTCCCAAATTTTTTTCAGCGTTTCTTTTTTCATAACGCGCCTCTTTTCAGTCGTTGGAATGGTACTATTTTGCCCGAGTTTCTGTGAAAAAAGCAGACTTCGTCAAAGTAAATTGTGGAAGTGGAAACCGGCGTATTCTATATATTGTATAAGGCATTGCGCCGCCAAAAAAACCGAAAAAAATTTAAAAAAAGGTGTTGACAACGGAGAGTTGATGTGCTAAGATAGTCGAGCACTTGAGGGCAGGGCGAGAGCCGGCAGGAGAGTGGAAGGAGAGCGGAAGCGATCCGAAAAAAGTAAAAAAAGCTCTTGACAAGCGACGGAGAATGTGATAGAATAAACGAGTTGCTTGAGAGAGCGGCACCGGACCTTGAAAATTAAACAACGACGAAACGAAAAGAACCCTGAGATTTTTTTGGCAAGAAGAACTTGCGACGTATTCGGAGAGAGCGAGAGCTAGATCCGGGT
>CASFQZ010000097.1 GCA_949296825.1 uncultured Eubacteriales bacterium | reverse complement strand
CGTGTATATGGCGTACCGCGCCTTCTGCGCCTTCTTCCACAACTAATCCCCAAAAGCATCCCGCCCCCGAAACGGGCGGGGTGGCTTTTTGTACGCTAAAAACCACCGCAGCCATCCCCACCCAAAACGGCCGGGATGGCTTTTTCCGTGTCAAAAAAATCCCCCTACAGCACGGATTGTTTTTCCGTATCAAAAAATCCCACCCCTGAGGGCAGGATTTTTTCTTTGGCGAAGTTTATATTTTTATCTGGAGGAATAAAAGCAGCTTTTCCACCGGGCGGAAAACCGACCTTCCATGGGCGGAAAACCGCCCTCCTTCGGACGGAAAACCGACCCCCAAAAAGCCGGAAAACCGACCCCCAAAAGCCGGAAAACCGACCCCGGTGGTTGCGAAAATGAATCCCCCCCGTTGCGAAAATGCGTACCTAACGAACTGATATAACAAACTGAATGAAACACTTCAAATAATTACATAAAAAATAGTCATACATTTGCGTGTGTGTTTTTTCTTTGAGAATAAGGTTTGTAGATTGATAGAGAAAAACATAAAAAGAACGAGAACCTCGGAACCGGGAGCATCAGAGAAAAGAAAGCGTAGAAAAAGCAAAGCCGCCGCCGTTTACGGGCGGCGCCGGCTTGCTTTTCTTTTTTTGCTGCGGCTTTTCGGGAGAATATATTTCTGGAAACCGGAGCGTTATTTTTCCTTTTCCCATTGCAGGTCGATTTCCTGCAAGGCGCCGCGCACAGCGGCGGGCAGCAGGGGATAGAGCTCTCTGTTTTTCAGCGCGGGCAGATAGCGGATGGTTTTGGCGGCGTTGTTGCCCGTCAGGGAAGAAATCAGCCGGATGCGCTTTTTCCTGCGGGTAAAGGGAATATAGAGCTTTGGTTCGGGGATGGTGACGGTAATCCTTGCCTGATGTTCCACGGCGGTAAGATCCACGGAGAGGAAATCATCATCGGTGCGCAGCTTCGGATTGGCTGCGCCCTCGATTTGAACGCCGGAGGCGGCGCTTACATTACGGAAGGAAAGGCGTAGGGAACGTTTTTTTGGCAAAACGGAAAGATCCCCTTTGGCTGGTTCGATGGTGAAGACCAGCTTGCCGTCGGATTCTTTTACGGTAAAGCGCCGGGTGGCAAAGACGCCGTTTTGGTAAGCCATGCTTTCGCCGTCGTCTTCGTATAAGGTGTATTCCCCATTGCCGGAGAAAACCAGCAGCTCCAGCGCCTTGGGGTTTTCCGCGCCATTGCCCGTCCGGTCCAGATCCAGCGGCAGAATGGTTCCTTCCTTCGCCAATACCGGGATGCTTTCATTGCCTCGGTACATCGAATGGATGCCCGAATAAGAATAAATATCGCCGGTAAACAGGTCGGTATATCGTTTGCCGTCCAAAAAGACCTTTGCTTCGCCCAGCCCGCTGACCGGGTCGTTTTTGCCCGTGATCGGCGCGACCAGAAGACAGGAGGCGAAGCGGTATTGATTTTTGACCCGGTAGGCGTCCGGCGCCCAGGGGTGCTCGTAATACATTGGCTCAATCAGCGGCAGACCCTCGGTATGGGTGCGGTAATTGGCGGTATACAGGCAGGGGATCAGCTGCTTGCGCAGGCGCAGCCAGCGCTCGGCAAGCTGCCGGGTGGCGTCGCGGTAATTCCAGGGCTCCTTGCCCATAAAGGGGTCCGAAGTGGCGTGAAGGCGGTTGATGGGGCTGAATACGCCGAATTGCAGCCAGCGCAGATACAGCGTGTCGTCGTGAATGCCGATATTGTGCCCGCCGATGTCGTGGCTCCACCAGCTGTAGCCGATGTTGGAGGCGGTGGCAGTGAAATAGGGCTGAAAATCCAGCGAAGCGAAGGTCATCCCCGCGTCGCCGGAAAAGCCCAGCGGATACCGGTGGCTGCCGGGCCCGGCATAGCGCGATAAAATCAAGCCGCGCTTGCCGTCTCGCCCATTGTCCAGAAAATGATAATGGTTCAAGCCCCAGAGCGGGTCAAAGCCCGGGACTTTCGATTGATTGCCCTGCTGCCAGTCGATCCACCAGAAATTTACGCCGTCCCTTTCATACCCATGGTGGAGGATCTCAAAATAGTTCTCCATAAATTTGGGGCTTGTGATATCAAAGGGGACATGCTCCTTCGTCGCGGGGTCGATGCCCATCGCCTTCGCCATTTCGGGGTAGGCGTCCTCAAAAAACTGAACGCCTGCCGCCGGGTGAAGGTTCAGCGTCACTTTAAGGTTTTCCCGGTGCAGCTCTTTCAGGAAGGCGCGGTAATCCGGAAACAAATCGGTGTTCCAGCTGTAGCCGGTCCAGCCGGTGGCATGAAAGCGCTGTACCTCCCCGTCGGCGCGTTTCACATGCCGCAGGGAAGCCTGGTCGCCGAATTTTTTCCTCACTTTGACCCAGTGCCAGTCCATATCCACCGTGGCGACGGTGAAAGGCACCTTTTCCTTTTGGAAGCGGCGCATGAGAGCAAGGTATTCCTCCTGGGTATAGGCGTAATAACGGCTCCACCAGTTGCCCAGCGCAAAGCGCGGCAGCAGCGGCGTTTTGCCGCAGAGTCGGTAAAAATCCCGCAGCGCGGCGCGGTAGTCTCTGCCATAAAGGAAGTAATACCGGTCGCTGCACGCCGGACGGGGCTTGACGGTGCCGTCGGCGGCAAGCAGAAGGCTTTTGCTGTCATCCAACAGGGCGACGCCGTTTTTTGAGAGAATGCCGTCGCCCAGCGGCGCCTTGCCGCTGGTCATGTCCAGCGTACGGCGCGTGCCTTTCAGATTGCCGTCCAGAGAGGTTACCTTGCCGCAATCGCGGGTCTTGGCATAGCGCAGCTCGCCGGTGGCAGCATAAAGATAGAGGGCGGCTTTTTTTGTGGAAATCAAAATATTTTTGCCGTCTTCTTTGATGCGGTAAATCGGCTGGTCCAGCTGACGGCACAGCACCGTCTGGGTCGGTTCGTCGGTGAAGGCGCCGGTCTCTACGCGGATCAGCCGGTCGGTCAACACCGTGATGCGCAGCCTGCCGTGCTGCTCGGTGAGCGCAGCATGGGCAGGCGCAGGGTCAAGTGCGAAGACCTTGGAAAATTCCATGTTCATTTCTCCTCATTGTTCGTAATTACAAAATCACAATGTTCTTTAATTTTATAATAATCAAAATAACGATTCTCCATCGGGATCCATTCGTTCAAAAAGCGCGGCAGCTTTTCCTTGCCGCTGCGTCCTTCGATGCGCCGGATGCGCACATCGAAATCCGCCTCCACATAAAGGCAGAGGGAAAGCACATCCCGAACCGCCGGATGCATACTGTAAACGCCTTCCAGAATCAAAAGCTCCGGCAAAGCCAGGGGGACGGTTTTTGTATAATCCATTGTCCGGCAGCTGAATACGCGGTAGGTGATATCTTTCTTTTGCCGCAGCGGCTCGGCGACTTCTTTGTTTAAGCGCTCATAGTGGATATTTCCTCCGATTTCACAAAGCCGCTTTGGGGTGCGCAGCTTTGGGGGCAGAAAAAAGTCGTCGGTGTGGATGAGTGGGCAGTTGAGTTTTTCCGCCAGCAGGCGCGACAGGGTCGATTTTCCGCTGCCGCTGCCGCCCTCGACAGCAAGGACAAAGGGGGCGGACCGGCGGGCGCTTTGTATGGCGGAAATAATTTGCCGAATTTGCTCCTCGTTCATGGATTATCTTTCACCATCCGTTCTGCGATCTGCTTCAGCTCTTCCAGAGAAGAAATGCTCGCCATTGCGTTGCGAAGGCTCGCCTTGCCCCGCAGCCCCTTTGTGTACCAGATGGCGTGCTTGCGCGCCTCCCGGATGCCGATGCGTTCCCCTTTATAGCGGCAGATCAGCGCAGCGTGACGCAGCATAATCTCGGCTTTTTCGGCGGTAGAGGGTTCCTGAAAGACTTCGCCGCGCATATAGGCGTTGATCTCGGCAAAGACCCAGGGTCTGCCCAAGGCGCCCCGCCCGACGGCGATCAGATCACAGCCGGTTTCTTCGTACATCTTGCGGGCAGAGGCGCCGTCCGTCACGTCGCCGTTGCCAATGACCGGAATCCTCACCGCCTGTTTGACCTGCCGGATGATGGAAAGGTCCACCGGCGGGGCGTACATTTGCGCGCGGGTCCTGCCGTGAACGGTAATGGCAAAGGCGCCCGCTTCTTCGCAGATTTTTGCGACCTGCACGGCGTTGGTCTGGGTGTCGTCCCAGCCCTTGCGGATTTTGACCGTCACCGGCAGATCGGTGTTATGCACCAGCGCCTCAACGATTTTTCCGCATTTGTCCGGATCCTTCATCAGCGCGCTGCCGCCGCCGTTTTTTACAACCTTTTGCGCCGGACAGCCCATGTTGACGTCCAGAAAATCCGGATGATTGGGCAAAACATCCTTGAGCGCCTGTTTGAAATCCTCCGGCGAGGCGCCGAAAAGCTGGATGCCTGCCGGACGCTCCGCTTCGGCCAGCGCCATCAGCAGATGACTTTTGCGGTCGCCGTATTGAATGCCCTTGACGCTGACCATTTCGCAGGTGCACAGCGCCGCGCCGTATGCCACGCAGATTTCCCGAAACGCCCGATCGGCAACGCCTGCCATCGGCGCCAGGGAGGCATATTCATTTTCTTGAAATGGAAATATTTTCATAATAACATCCTGTTTGGTGATCTTGCAGGTTATCATACCATAATTTTTTTAATTTTTCATCCTTTTTTTTGCAACAAATATGGTAAAGTGCAAAGACTTGTGCTAAAATAAATAAAAATCCAAATGGGAGGGGTCCCGCGTGAAGAAATTGATTGCCATTCTGTTATGTCTGACGTTGTCACTTTCCCTTGTGCTGCCTGCCATGGCGGCATCGAAAGAAGAGACCGCGCCTCTTGTGGTGGTGCGCGGTATGCAGTTTACCGGGCTGTATACAGATCTTGGCACCGAAAACGAGCATATGTATATTGAGCGGGTCAATGCCGGCAATATTGTGCTGGCAGTGGTGAAAGCGCTGGCGCTGGGGATTGTGAACCTGAGCCGCGGCGCCTTTGCCGACTCGATGATCGATTCGCTTCTTTGGATGTTTGAGGAGCTGCGCTGTGACGGCAACGGTGACTCGGTCTATGATGTGTCCGCCCGGACCTACCCGGGGAATTTCTCTCAATACGATGTTTCCGAGCTGGGTGACGGCGGAGAGGACGGGTTGATCAAAGCCGCCTGCGAGCGTTACGGCGCGGAAAATGTTTACTATTTTGTCTATGACTGGCGTCTTGATCCCTATGAGATTGCCGAAGATATCCGGGATACGGTGGAGCTTGCCAAGGCGGAGCACCATACCGACAAGGTCGATCTGGTCGCGTGCAGCATGGGCGGCATTATGACCAACGCCTATTTGTACCGCTACGGTGCGGATTCGGTGGACAGCCTTCTGTATCTGTCCTCCACCTTTCAGGGTACCTATTGTACCACCGATATCTTGCAGGGAAGAGCTCAGGTCAATGAGCAGGCGCTTACCTATCTGATCAATAGCCGCGCCGAAGGCGGCATGTCCCTTTTGGCGGATATATTTACCGGCAGCGGGCTTCTTTCGCTGGTCTGCGCGCTGGGCAACCGGTTTATCGATACCTTTGCGGAGGAGGTTTACGAGCGGTTTATGATCCCGACCTTCGCGACGCTGCCTTCCCTTTGGGCGGTGACGCTGCCGGAGGAGCTGGAGGCGTGCATTGCCAATGTCTACACCACTGATGAACTGCGCGAGCAATATGCGGGCGTCATTGCCAAAGCACGGCGTATGGGCGAAATCAATCGGGCGACCGACGACATGCTTCTCTCGATGCAGCGGGAGGGCTGTAAGATCAGCATTGTGGCGACCTATAACGGCGCCTGTGTGCCCTTCTATGAACGGTCCGACGCCCAGGGCGACGGCACACTGGAAAGCCCGCTGATGCTCGGCGGCGCGACAATGGCGACCGTCGGCGCCACGCTGCCCGAGGATTATGTGCCAGCCGATCCGGCAAGACTTTCGCCCGATCGGGTGGTTGATCTGTCCACCGCTCTGTTCCCGGCAAACACCTGGGCGCTGAAAAACGCGCCGCATGTGCCCTTTGCACCGCATACGCCGGTGGCGGAATTCCTGTTTGCGCTGCTGGAAAGTGAGGTCCAGCCGACTGCGGAGAATATGACCGGCTACAGCCAGTTTATGCAGACGGACGACGCCCTGAACCTGACGCCGGTCACGGCATAAAAAGCAAGCACCGACGGGGCTGTCAAATCGGCAGCCCTGTTTTTATGAAAAAGACGGAAAAACCGATACAGGGGGAAAATATATGATCCTGCTGGCAATCGACGGCAACAGCCTGATGAACCGCGCCTTTTTTGGCATCAAAACGCTGACCACCCGGGACGGCAGATATACCAATGCTATTTATGGTTTTTTAAATATTCTTTTGCATTTAAGAGAACGATATCAGCCCGACGGTATTGCCGTTGCGTTTGATGTCAGGGTGCCGACCTTCCGTCATCAGATGTATGGCGAATACAAGGCAGGCAGGCGGGGCATGCCGCCGGAGCTTGCCGAACAGTTTCCGGTCATCAAGCAGATTCTTTCCGCCATGGGAATTGCCGTTGTGGAAGCGCCGGGGTACGAGGCGGACGATATTCTCGGTACGCTTTCCGTTGCCTCCTGCGAGCATTGCTATATTGCCACCGGCGACCGCGACAGCTTGCAGCTGATCAGCGAAAAAGCCAGTGTGCTTTTGACGGCGACCAGGTTCGGGCAAACCGAAACGGTGGAATATGACAGCGAAAAGCTGCGGGAGGAATACGGCATGACTCCCCGTCAGATGATTGATTTGAAAGCGCTGATGGGCGATACTTCCGATCATATCCCCGGCGTACCCGGTATCGGGAAAAAAACGGCAACCGACCTTTTGCTGCAATGCGGTTCGCTGGACGGCGTGTACCGCGATTTGACCAGTCTGAAAGCGACGCCTTCCGTAAAGAAAAAGCTGATCGAAGGGAAAGATTCCGCCTATCTGAGCTATCGGCTCGGCACCATCGTCAAGGACGTGCCGATTGATACCGACCCGCAGCATTACCTTGTTGGGACAGGAGATCCGGCAAAGCTTCGCGCCATGCTGGGGGACCTGGAAATGTTCAAGCTGATTGCGCGGCTCCAGCTGCCGGAGGTGCCGTCATCGGCGCAGGCGACCGGAGAAGTCCGGCCATCCTTCCGTTACGGCGAAGAGGCGCAGCGGTGGGATGAAATCCTCAAGGAAGGCTCCGTGGCGCTGCTGCTGCGGGAAAAGGACGGGGAGCGCCGGTTTCTGCTCGGCTCCCGGACGGAGCTGCTCTCCCTCGGGGCGGATGGGCAGGATGCCGTTCTCTCTTTGCTTTGCGACGAAAAAATCAAAAAATATACCGATTCCTCCAAAGCGCTGCACCGCTTTGCCATGGAAAAGGGCAGAGACGCGCAATCGATTGTCTTTGACTGCGAGCTGGCAGGATATCTTCTGAATCCCAACGCTTCCGATTATTCCGTTTCCGCTGCGGCGGCGGTGCTGCATTTGCCCACGCCGCAGATCGAGGGGTTGGAAGCGCCGGAGCCGGCGCTGCTGGACTGCGCCCTTTTGCCGCTGGTGGCGCAAAAGCAGCTGGCGCAGCTGGAAAGCAACAACCAAAAGGAATTGTACGAGAATATCGAGCTGCCGTTGGCGCGGGTGCTGGCGTCGATGGAGCTTCTGGGCTTTCGGGTCGATCGGGAAGGCATCGAAGCCTTCGGCGATACTCTGGCGGCGCAGATTGACACGCTGGCAGCGGAAATTTATGAAGAGGCGGGGGAGGTTTTTAATCTGAACTCGCCCAAGCAGCTCGGCGTGATTTTGTTTGAAAAGCTGGGACTTCCGGCAAAGAAAAAAACAAAAACCGGCTATTCCACCAACGCCGAGGTGCTGGAGGGACTGGCGGCAGAATTTCCGATTGTAGAAAAAATTCTTTCGTACCGTACCCTCGCCAAGCTAAAATCCACCTATTGCGACGGACTGGTCAAGGTCATCGCGCCGGACGGGCGCATCCATTCCACCTTTCACCAGACCGAAACGCGCACCGGCAGAATTTCCAGCGCCGAACCGAATTTGCAGAACATCCCCGTGCGCAGCGAATTGGGCAGACAGATGCGCCGGTTCTTTCTTGCGGCGGACGGGTATCGGCTGGCGGACGCGGATTACTCCCAGATCGAGCTTCGGGTGCTGGCGGCGCTCTCCGGCGACGAGGCGATGATTGGTGCCTTTCGTCAGGACGAGGATATTCACACCGTGACCGCGTCGCAGGTTTTTTCTCTGCCGCCGGAGATGATCACGCCCGCGCTGCGCAGCCGCGCCAAGGCGGTCAATTTCGGTATTGTCTACGGTATCGGCGCGTTTTCGCTGGCAAAGGATATCGGCGTTTCCCGCTTTGAGGCGGATCAGTATATCAAATCCTATCTTTCCCATTACGCGGGCGTAGAGCGCTATATGAATGACTGTATTGAGAAGGCAAAGCAGACCGGTTATGCCGAAACGCTCTTCCATCGCCGCCGGTATCTGCCGGAGTTGACCGCGTCCAACGCCATGCAGCGCGCCTTCGGCGAACGGGTTGCCCGCAATATGCCGATTCAGGGCACGGCGGCGGATATTATCAAAATTGCCATGGTGCGTGTTTATGAAAAATTAAGGCAGGAGAATCTTCAATCCCGGCTGGTTCTGCAGGTTCACGACGAGCTGATCGTTGAGACCGCGGCAGGGGAAGAGGAAAAGGTCGCGCGCATTCTCTCCGGCGAGATGGAGCACGCCGTCTCGCTGCAGGTGGCGTTGAAGGCGGATGTTCACTTTGGCAAAAGCTGGTACGAGGCAAAGGAATGAAGCAGCAGGAAAAGCTCCGGATCCTGCCGATGGCGCGGGAGATGGTGGATGATATTGTTGCTCTGGAAGAAACGTGTTTTGCCCATCCGTGGCAGAAGCAAACGTTGCTTTCGGAGCTTGCCAATCCGACGGCGCGCTTTTTGGCAGCATTACGGGAAGGTCAAGTCGTCGGCTATCTCGGCGCCAATCTGATCGCCGGGGAATGCTATATTGCCGATCTGGCGGTTCGTCCCGACGAACGACGCCGGGGCATCGCGTCCCTTTTGCTGCAAACGCTGACAGAGCAGATGCAGGCGGAACAGGCGGCGTTTTTGACCCTGGAAGTGCGGGTGAGCAACAAAGAAGCCATCGCCCTTTATCAGAAGGCGGGCTTTCGGTGTGTCGGCGTGCGGCCGCGCTTTTACGACGATCCGCCGGAGGATGCGCGGATCATGACAAAATATTTATAATTCCATAGGGAAAGCAGGGATGATATGAAAATACTTGCCATAGAAAGCTCCTGTGACGATACCGCCGCCGCCGTGGTGGAGGATGGGCGGAAAATTCTTTCTTCCATCGTCGCTTCGCAGATTACCGATCATCAGATGTACGGCGGGGTTGTGCCCGAGATCGCTTCGCGCTGTCACGCCCAGACCATCGGGGCGGTCACCGAAGCCGCCATGCGCAAGGCGGCGCTGGATTATGACGATCTGGAAGCGGTGGCGGTTACCTTCGCGCCGGGACTGATCGGCTCATTGCTGGTCGGAGTCAATTTTGCCAAGGGCATTGCTTACGCCTCCTCCCTGCCGCTGGTGGCGGTGCATCATCTGCGCTCTCACATTGCCGCCAACTATATCACCCACCCAGAGCTTACGCCGCCGTTTGTGGCGTTGGTGGTTTCCGGCGGTCACAGTCATATTGTGCTGGTTAAGGATTATACCACCTTTGAGGTGCTGGGCAGGACCCGGGATGATGCGGCGGGGGAGGCGCTGGATAAAGCCGCCCGCGCCATGGGGCTGCCGTACCCCGGCGGGGCGCATCTGGATGCGATGGCAAAGGGCGGCGACCCCAGGGCTTTTTCCTTCCCCCATCCGCATGTGGATGGGAGCGCGCTGGATTTCAGCTTTTCCGGGCTGAAAACCTCGGTGGTCAATCTACTGCACCGTGCCGCGCAGAAGGGCGAAACGCTTGATTACAGGGATCTGGGCGCTTCCTATCAATGGGCGGTGACGGATTGTCTGATCCAAAACACCCTGCGCGCCATGGAATTAACAAATCAGAAAAAACTCGTGGTCGCCGGCGGCGTCAGCGCCAATTCCGTGCTGCGGGAACGGCTGCAAACGATTTGCCGCAGCAGAAAAATCGAGCTTTATCTGCCGCAGCTCTCGCTCTGCGGCGATAATGCTGCCATGGTAGGCGCTCAGGGGTATTATGAATACCGCGCTGGCAATATCGCTAATTTATTACTGAATGCAAGGGCAAGTTTGGCAATTGAGGACAGGGGATAAGGCTTGACAATCGAAGGGGGTTCGGGTATACTTTACAATGGAAATGATTTGAATAATATTTTATTCAAAATCAGACCATTGACTGTAGTTAAGGAGTGTTATGTATGGAAAACAAGGCGCTTACAACCAATCCGTCCATTTTACAATGGCTGGATGAAAAAATAGAATTGGTGAAGCCCGACAAAATCGTCTGGATCGACGGCTCCAAAGAGCAGATCGAGGCGCTTAGAGCCGAGGCGGTTTCCACCGGCGAGCTGACCCGTCTGAATCAGGAGCTGGCTCCCGATTGCTATCTGCATCGCACCCATCCCAACGATGTGGCGCGGGTAGAGGCGAGGACTCTGATCTGCACCCCCACCAAGGAAGAGGCAGGCCCCACCAATAACTGGATGGAGCCCAATGCCTGCTATAAAATGCTGTATGACATTGCCCGTGACAGCTATAAGGGCAGAACGATGTATGTCATTCCCTATTCCATGGGTCCGGTCGCTTCGCCCTTTGCCAAAGCCGGCATCGAAGTAACCGATTCCATCTATGTTGTGCTGAATATGTGCATCATGACCCGCGTCGGCAAGGCGGTCATGGATAAGCTGGGCGACAGCAACGACTGGGTGCGCGGTCTGCACTGCAAATGCAATATTGACGAAGAGAAGCGGTATATTTGCCAGTTCCCCCAGGACAACACCATCATCTCCGTCAACTCCGGTTACGGCGGCAATGTTCTTCTGGGCAAAAAGTGCTTTGCGCTGCGCATCGCCTCCTATCAGGGCTGGAAGGAAGGCTGGCAGGCGGAGCATATGCTGATCCTCGGCGTTGAGAATCCGAAAGGCGAAGTCAAATACATCTGCGCCGCTTTCCCCTCCGCTTGCGGCAAAACCAACCTTGCCATGCTGATTCCGCCGCAGGTCTATCGTGATAAGGGCTATAAGGTCTGGTGTGTCGGCGACGATATTTCCTGGATCCGCAAGGGTCCCGACGGCAGACTTTATGCTGTCAACCCCGAAAACGGCTTCTTTGGCGTTGCCCCCGGTACCAACTCCCACTCCAACCCCAATGCGCTGGCAGCGACCAAAAAGGGCACCATCTTTACCAATGTTGCTTTGGATTTGGACAATATGACCGCCTGGTGGGAGGATCTGGACAACGATCCCCCCGAACACGCGCTTGATTGGCTGGGCAATCCGTGGAACGGTAAGACCAGCGATGTGAAGGGTGCCCATCCCAACAGCCGCTTTACCGCGCCTGCGGAGAACTGCCCCTGCCTGTCGCCGGAGTTTGAGAATCCCAACGGCGTGCCGATTTCCGCCATCGTTTTCGGCGGCCGCCGCGCCAAGCTCGCTCCGCTGGTCTATCAGTCCAGAGACTGGAACAACGGCGTCTTCGTCGGTTCCATTATGGCTTCCGAAAAAACGGCTGCCGCTGTCGGCAAGGTCGGTGAGCTGCGCCGGGATCCGATGGCAATGCTGCCCTTCTGCGGCTATAATATGGCGGATTATTGGCAGCACTGGATCGATATCGGCAAGACCCTGGATCCGGATAAAGCGCCCAAAATTTTCAATGTCAACTGGTTCCGTAAGAGCGATGAGGGCAAGTTCCTGTGGCCCGGCTTCGGCGAGAATCTGCGCGTGCTGGAGTGGATCCTGAAGCGCTGCGACGGCGAAGTGGACGCCAAGGAGACCGCCATCGGTTATGTGCCTTATGCCGAGGACATCAACCTGAGCGGCATTGAGGACGAGGTTTCCATGGATACCCTGAAGTCCATCCTGGAAGTCGATAACGACTTATGGAAGGACGAAGCCGAGGGCATCGGCGAGTTCTACAGCCAGTTCGGCGATAAGCTGCCTGACACGCTGAAGGACGAATTGAATTCGTTGAAGAAAGCTCTGTAAAAATACAATCGGAAGGCGGCGGCGAATCGCTTGCCGCCTTCTTTTTCAGGTGAAGCATATGAAAAAAGGAATTGCTGTTTTTCTTGCGCTGATCGTCTGTCTGTTGGGCTTTTCCGCCTGCGCCGATGAAACCGGCGCGCCGGAAACCACCGTCCCGCAGAGCGAGCAGACCACCGACAAACCGGAAACGGAGGAAACTACTGTGGCAAACGGCGAAAATCCCATTATAACCATTACCATGCAAAACGGCGGCGTAATCAAGGTCGAGCTGTATCCCGATGTTGCGCCCAATACCGTCAGTAACTTCATCAGCCTGGCGCAAAAGGGCTTTTATGACGGTCTGATTTTTCATCGCGTCATTCCCGGCTTTATGATCCAGGGCGGCGACCCCGAGGGCATGGGCTACGGCGGTCCCGGCTACGCCATCAAGGGCGAGTTTTCCGCCAACGGCTTTGAAAACGAGCTGACGCACACCCGCGGTGTGATTTCCATGGCGCGTTCCTCCGCGCCGGATTCCGCCGGCAGCCAGTTTTTTATCATGGTCGAGGATGCCCCCCATCTGGACGGCGAGTACGCTGCCTTCGGCAAGGTGATCGAGGGCATGGATGTGGTGGATGAGATCGTCGCAGCCGATACCGATGCCAATGATAAGCCTTACGACGATCAAATTATGCAGACGGTCACCGTCGATACCAGGGGCGTGGACTATCCCGAGCCGGAGACTCTGCCCGAATAAAGAAAGAATATGCAGGGGGCTGCTGCGCGCAGCGCAGACCGAAAAGCAAAAGAATAAAACAGGGACTGTTACACGCAAATGGATGCAGCAGAAAAGCTTGTATGTGCGACAGTCCTTTTTTTGTTTAGTAGAGATAAAATAAATTTGCTTTTCTATGCGTTTTTTCGCGCCCGCTCGCGGGTTCTTTGTACGCCTTTGGGACGAAAAAACGCTTTCTGCATCCAAAGACAGCAGCCCATGTTTGCGTTATAAATTCCGGTTTTTTATAGAATCCGCCCTTGACTTTTTCTGTCTATGGTGTATAATTATAAGACATCGCTGAATAAATATACTTTTCTGGGGGGATCCCGATTTGAATGTATATATTGACGGCAATTCCGGAACCACCGGCTTGCGCATTCATGAGAGGCTGGCGGCGCGGGCGGATGTGACGCTTCTGTCGCTGCCGGAGGAAAAGCGCAAGGATCCGGCGGCAAAAAAAGAAATCTTCGCTTTGAGCGATGTGGTATTTTTCTGCCTTCCCGACCCGGCGGCAAGGGAATCGGCTGCCCTGGTCGAAAGTCTGCCGGAGGGCAGCCGTCCACGGATCATTGATACCTCCACGGCGCACCGTACCGCGCCGGATTGGGTCTATGGCTTCCCGGAATTAAGTGAAAATTTCCGACGCCGGTTGACTGATTCCTTAAAAACCGCCGTTCCCGGCTGCCATGCGTCCGGGTTCATCGCCCTGGTCAAGCCCCTTGTGGATGCCGGGCTGGTTGCCGGTGATTCTCTTTTTTGCTGTCATTCCCTGACCGGCTACAGCGGCGGCGGCAAGGCGATGATCGCCGATTACCGTGCGAGCGACCGGAACCGGACCTATTCTTCCCCCCGTCAGTACGGCTTAAATCAGCAGCATAAGCACTTAAAGGAAATGAAAGCCATCACCGGGCTGGCAAACGAACCGGCGTTTTGTCCGATAGTCGGCGACTTTTACAGCGGAATGCTGGTCACCGTGCCTCTGTTCCGACAGAATCTGCGGGGAAATGCGGCGGATATTGCGGCGCTGTACCGCGACCTGTATCAGAGCGAGGTCGTTCGCTTTGTGCCCTCCCTTGCCGATGAAAAGGGCTTTATCGCAGCCTCGGCGTTGTCGGACAGGGACAGTATGCGCATTGCCGTCTGCGGCAACGAGGAGCGCATCCTGCTCTGCGCCCTGTATGATAATCTGGGCAAGGGCGCGTCCGGCGCGGCGATCCAGTGTTTAAATATCATGACCGGCGCAGAGGAAACCACCGGTTTGGCTCTGTAATATCAATATTGGAGACGGAAAAATGAGTGAGATCACGGAAATCGAAAACGGCGTGTGCGCCGCCAAGGGCTTTCGCGCCAGCGGCGTACACTGCGGCATTCGGAAAAATAAAGGTAAAAAAGACCTGGCGCTGATTGTCAGCGAAAAACGGGCGGCTGCGGCGGCGGTCTATACCACCAATCTGGTCAAGGGAGCGCCCCTGACCGTTACAAAAAACCACCTGTCGGACGGCTTTGCCTCGGCGCTGATCTGCAACAGCGGCAACGCCAATACCTGCAACGCCAACGGTATTGAGATTGCCGAGGGAATGTGCGATCTGGTGCAGCAGCATCTGGGCATTCCTGCCGGCGATGTGCTGGTTGCTTCCACCGGTGTGATTGGGCAGGAGCTGGATCTTGCGCCCATAGCCGGAGGCATGGATACCCTTTGCGCCGGGCTTTGCCCTCAAAGCCATGACGCCGCCGAAGCGATCATGACCACTGACACCATTGCCAAAGAGGCTGCGGTATCCTTTACGGCGGGCGGCAAGACCTGCCGCCTGGGCGGCATCGCCAAGGGCAGCGGGATGATTCATCCGAATATGGCGACCATGCTGGTTTTTTTGACCACCGACTGCGCCATTTCTTCTATCATGCTGCAAAAAGCGCTGCAGGAAGATGTAAAAACATCCTTTAATATGGTCAGCATTGACGGCGATACCTCCACCAACGATATGGTCACCGTGCTGGCGAACGGGATGGCTGGCAACGCGGAAATTACCGAAGAGGGTGAGGATTTTGCGGTCTTTTGCAGGGCTCTCCATCAGGTCACCGTCAAGCTCTGTCGGATGATCGCCGGGGACGGCGAAGGCGCCACCAAGCTGCTGAGCTGTAAGGTCAGCAGCGCAAAGGATGAAAAGACCGCAAAAACGGCGGCGAAAAGCGTTATCTGTTCTTCTCTTCTGAAAGCAGCCATGTTTGGCGCGGACGCCAACTGGGGACGGGTGCTCTGCGCCCTCGGCTACAGCGGCGCCGCGCTGGACGTTACAAAAATCGATGTCGGCTTTGCGTCCCAAAAAGGGCAGATTACCGTCTGCCAATCCGGCTCCGGTGTTCCGTTTTCGGAAGAACATGCCAAGGAAATTCTTTTGGAAAAAGAAATTGATATTTTGGTGGATTTGCATGACGGCAGCTTTTCTGCGGAAAGCTGGGGCTGCGATCTGACCTATGATTATGTAAAAATCAACGGCGACTATCGCACCTGATAGGGAAGAGGAGACAACGGAATGGAAATGTCCAATGCTTTGCGGGCGAGCGTGCTTGTTCATGCCCTGCCCTATATCCAGAAATACAATCATAAGACCGTCGTAATTAAATACGGCGGCAGCGCCATGATCCATGAGGAACTGAAGGACGCCGTCATGGAAGACATCTGTCTGCTGCGGCAGGTGGGACTAAATGTCGTGCTGGTTCACGGCGGCGGTCCCGAAATTTCCGAAACGCTCAAAAGAATGGGCAAGGAGAGCGTCTTTAAGAACGGCTTGCGCGTTACCGACGCGGAAACGGCGCAGATTGTTCAGATGGTGCTGGCAGGCAAAATCAATAAGGATCTGGTCAAGCTGATCAACAATAAGGGCGGCAGCGCCATTGGGCTGTGCGGCTTGGATGGCGGCATGATGGAGGCGCGTCCCAAGGATCCCTCTCTGGAGCTGGGCTATGTCGGCGAATTGACCGCCATCCGTCCCCGCCCGGTCAGCGCCCTTCTGGAGCAGGGGTATATCCCCGTTGTGGCTGGCATCGCCTATGACGACGAGGGAAATGTCTACAACATCAACGCCGATACCGCAGCAGCGGAGCTGGCGGGCAAGCTCGGCGCGGAATGCCTGATTTCCGTCACTGACGAAAGCGGCATCCTTGCCGATAAGAACGATCCCGCTTCTCTAATTAGCAGGGTCAATATCCGCACCGCCAAACGATTGATGGAGGAAGGTGTCATCGGCGGTGGTATGATTCCCAAAACCCAATGTTGTATTGAGGCGCTTAAAGCCGGGGTCAAAAAGGTTTTTATCATCGACGGAAGGGTGCCTCACTCGATTCTGATGGAGCTTTTGACCGACGAAGGTCTGGGTACCATGTTTACCAAGAATTAAAAATTTCCGAAAAAAGAAAGCAGGGACGGCATATGAATCCGATTGTGGAACTGGATCAGCAATACATTGCCCATACCTACGCGCGCTTTCCGGTGCAGATTGTCCGGGGAGAGGGCAGCGAGGTTTATGATGAGACGGGCAAGATGTATATCGATTTTGGCAGCGGCATCGCGGTCAATATCTTCGGCGTCGCCGACAAGGCATGGGCGGCAGCGGTCAGCGACCAGCTTCTCAAGGTGCAGCATACCTCCAATCTGTATTATACCGAGCCCTGCGTCCGGCTGGCGCAGGCGGTCTGCGAACGCACCGGCATGAAAAAGGTGTTTTTCGGCAATTCCGGTGCGGAAGCCAACGAATGTGCCATCAAAGCGGCGAGACGGTATTCGGTGCTGAAATACGGCGAAGGCAGAAGTACAATCATCACATTGAAAAACAGCTTCCATGGCAGGACCCTGGCGACTTTGGCGGCGACAGGACAGGACGGTTATCATACGGACTTCGGACCCTTCCCCGGCGGCTTCGTCTACGCTGCGCCGGAGGATCTGGATTCGGTCAAAACGCTGGCAAAGGAAAATAAATGCTGCGCCGTAATGATTGAGACGATCCAAGGCGAGGGCGGTGTGGTGTCCCTTTCCGACCGTTTTGTCAAAGGGCTGCGCCGTTTCTGCGATGATAACGATCTGCTTTTGATTGTCGATGAGGTTCAGACCGGCAACGGCAGGACCGGCGCGCTGTATTCCTATATGAATTACGGCATCATGCCGGATATTTTTACCACCGCCAAAGGCATCGGCGGGGGTCTGCCGATCGGGCTGGCGGTGTTGGGGGAGAAATGTCAGGACGTCCTTGCGGCAGGCAGCCATGGCTCGACCTTCGGCGGAAATCCGGTTTGCTGTGCCGGCGCATTCAATATTTTCAGCCGTCTGACCGATGAGCTGCTGGCGGAGGTGCAGAAAAAATCCCAATATCTGATCGAAACGCTCTCGGCGCTGCCGGAGGTTGAAAAAATCACCGGCAAAGGGCTGATGCTCGGCATCGCCTGTCAGAAAGAAGGCAGAGCCATCGCCGAAACCGCTCTGCAAAAGGGGCTGCTCGTCCTGACGGCAAAAAACAAGGTCCGTTTGCTTCCGGCGTTAAATATCCCCTGGGATGTCCTGCAGGAAGGCACCGACCTTCTGGTTCGTTCCATCCGCGAAGCCTGTGATTGAATCATAAAACGAGAAAAAGGAAGTCTTTTCGGCTTCCTTTTTTATTGCAGGAAGAATAATCAGAACCGACGGAAGGCGGAGAAAAATCTTTTATAAGATAGAATAACTTGTTCCGATAAAGGGTTTTAATTACGCTTCAAACGCCCGGATTGTCCACTTGAGCCACTCTTCGTAGGTGTCGGTGTTTTCGTTGACAACCCGGAGCTTTCTATCGAGTATTCCGATGCGCCGGAGTGGCGGCACAATGAGTTCACCGGTGGACACATCATAGCGGGAAACCAGATATGGTGCTTCGCCGCAAGTAATTTCCAGCCGCCGAGAGTCCACGTAGTCCTGCCAACACTTTCCAGCTGGAAATTCGATTTTGTCTTCCGACACCGTCCATGTATGATCAGCGTTTTCCGTATTAAATACGCCGCTCCGCCCAAACCAATCATCATCACAATAATTGTTCATTTGATTGCACAGCCATGCGGGCGTAAAGACTTCCGCTTTTTTCCGGGTACGTTGCTCCTGCGCTTCCTGCGACTTTTGTATGCGGGGACGGATCAGATCGGGGTGTCGTAGCAGTGAGTTAGCGCTCATCTGCACGTTATCTGTGAATCCTTCACCAAACTCCTCATAGGTATCCGTCGCCCAGATGATATTTTTTTTTGTTGATTTATCTTGAAGCAGCAAGTCCAGCATGTTTGCAACCGGATAGCTGCTGATATCGATTCGCTTTTCCAAAAGAGGAAATCCCTTCTTTCCGATATGTTCTTGGCACTATAGATGTATCTTATTTTTTGTCATAATTTTGCTGTGTCGTCGTACTGCTCCAAGATGACGGCAAGCGTATCCTCAAAGGCTTTTTGTCTTTCTTCGCTCCATGTGAGCACCGTGTCCCGGCTGATACCAAGGTATTCGCAAATCTCTTTCATCGAGCACCGGCGTTCTGTGTTCAAATCCATGCTTCGTCCTCACTTTTGGCAGATACAAAAACACAGCATAATTATACAGTAAATGCGCAAAAAAAGCAATGTTTTTTGCCTTTTTCAGGATTACTGTTCCCCAATGCCTTAGCACAGCAGGCATAGCTGCGCTTTGCTCCTTCTTATCAACGGCGTGCCGCTCAAGCAGATTCAGGGTCGGCTGGGGCACGGGGATTTTCCGCCACAGCGCACATCTGCGTCCACTTTGACTATAGTCCGAAGCTGTCCTCGGCGCGGAATGGCGCTTTCCGAAGCGGGGATTTCGGCAGGGAATGGAAAATGCAGCGTCAAAAAGCGGGCGAAAACAAAAGGCTGTCCTTCCGTAATTTCAGGAAGAACAGCCGAAGGGAATGGTTTGCAGCTCAGCTTTTATAATTTTTATAGGCGCTGTGCAGGTAGTAGTAGGGGATGGCGAGCAGCAGGGCGTTGACAATGATCAGCGCGATGTTTTCCTGTACGTGCAGGAAGGTGACCAGCTGCGGGATAAACAGGATGATGCCGAAGATAACGGTCAGAATAGATTTCTTTTTCGATAAAATCAATCCGGTGATGCCAGCGACGACCTGGAAGGCATAGCCCGCATAGGTCAGCACCAGGATTCCCAATGCCTGCTGAGGTTCTACCCCGGAAGCGGTCGGGTCGCTCTCACCGATCAGGAAATAGGTCATCAGCAGTGAGCCGACGCCGAGAAGAATCTGGATCGCACTGGCAATCCGTAAATGTTTGGTTCCGTTTTTTATAAAAATCTCCTTTCAAAATAACAGAGCAAACCAGACGGCTTGCTCTGTGCTGGCGGAGACGGTGGGATTCGAACCCACGAGCCCGTGAGGACTACCTGATTTCGAGTCAGGCCCGTTATGACCACTTCGATACGTCTCCTTATCTGCGGTGTATAAAACATCTGCGCGCAGCATATGCTAATCACCGACCGGCGGCTTTTCTCGCCGCCATGTTATTTTATCAGAGTGCCGCGGCTTTGTCAAGTTTTTTGTATGCGGACAATCCCGGCGCAGGGAGGTTTTTTATGTGCGGGATCATCGGTTATTGCGGAAGGGAAGACGCTGCGCCTCATTTGCTCTCGGGGCTTCAGGCGCTGGAGTATCGGGGGTATGATTCGGCGGGACTTTGTGTCTTTGCGCCCGGTGGGCTGCTTACGGTAAAAACAGCGGGAAGGGTAGCGGATTTGCGGAAAAAGTGGGATTCTTTACCCGAAAAAGTTTTTGCCTGCTGCGGCATCGGGCATACCCGCTGGGCAACCGACGGCGCGCCGACCGAGGAAAACGCTCATCCGCATAAAGTGGGCAGCGTGAGCATTGTGCATAACGGGATTATCGAAAACAGCGGCGCTTTGCGCAAGGAGCTGACAAAGAAGGGATATTCCTTCCGCTCTCAGACCGATACCGAGGTGCTTGCCGCTCTTCTGGATGAGGGTTGGCGCAATTTCAAGGATATTCCCGCCGCCATTCGCCATGTCGAACGTCGGGCGATCGGCTCCTTCGCCGTTGCCGCGTTGTTTGAAAGTAAGCGGGATACGGTTTTCGGTTTCCGGAAGGAAAGTCCGTTAATTGCCGCTTCTTCGCCTTGGGGGAATTTCCTCGCGTCGGATATTTTTGCTGTCAGTCGATATGTCGAGTGGTATTATTCTCTGACGGAAGATGAAATTGCCGTTTTGCACCAAGACAGCTTGACTTTTCTAAAAATAGACGGAACGCCTGTGCAAAAGCAGCCGATCCCGGTTTGTTCGGATTCCCGGCAAACGGAAAAAGGCAATTTTCCCCATCATATGCTCAAGGAAATTTTCGATGCGCCGGATGCCATCCGGAGAACGGCAGCGGATTATCTGCGAAATGGCCTGCCGTCTCTTTCGCTGCTGGATCCCAGAGGCTTTTTGCGCAATGCCCGACGGCTTTGGATTATAGCGTGCGGTACGGCGCTGAATGCCGGAAAAATCGGAAAAACCTATTTTGAAAGGCTGGCGGGGCTGCCAACCTTCTGCGCCGTTGCTTCGGAATTTCGTTATGATCCGCCGATTCTGGAAAAAGGAGACCATCTGCTGTTTATCACCCAGTCCGGCGAAACGGCGGATACCCTGGCTGCCATGCGTATGGTGCAGAGTATGGGTTTTCCTGTTACGGCGCTGGTCAATACGCCCAATACTACCGCGGCGAACCAGGCGGACAGCGTGCTTTTTACGCAGGCGGGACCGGAAGTTGCCGTTGCCAGCACCAAAGCCTATATCGCACAGCTCGCTCTTTTGTATCTTGCTGCAAACGCGCTTGCCCTTTTCAGAGAAAAAATAACCGCCGCCGAAGCCCGCGCCGCTGCGCGCGCTCTTTCCGAGGAGGCGCCGCTCTGTATTGCCAATATATTATCAGAGCAGGAAGCCGTTCGGCTGCTCAGTCAGAAGTATTGCCGGAAAAGCAGCAGCTTTTTCATCGGCAGAGGGGTGGATTTTGCGCTGGCGGAGGAAAGCGCGCTTAAATGCAAGGAGGTTTCCTATATTCATTGCGAAGCCTATCCGGCGGGAGAATTAAAACATGGTACCATCGCTCTGATCGAGCAGGATACGCCGGTGATCGCCCTGATTTCCGGGGAGACGGGGCGGGAAAAGACGATAGCCAATATCCGGGAGGTGCGCGCGCGGGGCGCGAAGGTGCTTCTGATTACCGACCGACACACGGAGGCGGTGGCGGATGATTGTTTTCTTGTCCCGTCGGCGAGGCTGTTTCCCATCTGCGCTGCGGTCTTTTTTCAGCTGTTTGCCTATTATGGCGCACTGTATCGCGGCTGTGACGTTGATCGCCCTCGCAATCTTGCAAAATCTGTCACGGTGGAATAATAAACCGCAAAACCGAGCCGAAGCGGTTTTGCGGTTTGGTTTATTCGCTTAAATGAACGGCGTTTCGCAACAGAAGACGCGCGTCGGCGGTCGTCAGTGAGCCGTCGTTGTTGAGGTCGCCTGCGGCAATTATCAGCGATTGGACTGTGGATTCCGATAATCCCACCGCCATTCTCAGGACCAGACGGGCGTCTGTTGTGTCGGCATGTCCGTCACCGTTAACATCTCCCCGAACCGCCAGCAGTAAGCGTTCTTCTTCATCCTCTGTGATGCGGCAAAGAATCATGCCGGTGCAGACGATGCCATCGTCTGCCGCTTCTTCGCCCGTCGCTGTTCGCAGAAGGAATGCTTCGTCCTCCGCTTCATAAGCGGCGAGGAACGCTTCGACGTCGGTGCCCGGTTCAATGTCTTGTAAGATGCCGTTATCCGGAAAAGAAACGTTCGCATGGGCGCCGTCCTGGGGCGGACGGGGTATAAACGAAGGCTCATCCGTTCCGTCCGAGAACCAAACAGCGCCGATCGGTGTGCCGTACCAGCTTTCATAGGTGTCCAGCAGCCGGTCGATTTCCCATGCATGAGCAACGCCTTCCTTTTGCCCGTACATAGCATAGCTTTCAGTAAAATAAACCAGTCCGTCGGAAATATGGTACAGCAGAACCGCATGACCCGCGCCGGGGTTTTCATCCGTATAACCGGTCTGATGCGGATAGCTGATCAAAACATAGGAAAGGCTTTCATAAGAATTCAACAGCGTACGCACACCGAGGTCGCTTTCGTATTTCAGTGCGGTAAAATCGCCGAATGTTTCGCCGTTTTCATAGGCGTCATACCATTGATTGCCATTGTATCCGCCTAGATAATCGTCGATCCCCAGCTCGTGCAGCTGGTAAGAGATAAAAGTTCCGCAATTGCCATAGAAGGAAGAATAGCCGGTTTTTTCTTCATACAGTGCCAGCGC
This sequence comes from uncultured Eubacteriales bacterium, assembly GCA_949296825.1. Taxonomy (GTDB): domain Bacteria; phylum Bacillota; class Clostridia; order Oscillospirales; family Acutalibacteraceae; genus RGIG2774. Next base: position 9,111 of record CASFQZ010000097.1, on the reverse strand, counting down.
CTGGTCATACAGGGCTTCGGCGTCCTGTAAATATTTTGATTCCGGTTCGGGATATTCGGGGAACGCGTCGTCCGGGGTGCTCAAATCTTCGGCAAAAGCTGGAATGGCACAGCAAATCGTCATTGCCAGACAGAGAAAAAAGGTAATTGCCCGCTTACACATATTTTGCCTCCGTGTGTCAATATGATGCACCAGTATAGCAGAATCTTCCTTATCTGTCAAATTCCGCGGGTTCTCGCATAAAAAAACCGCCATTGGAAATACTGTTAGCGGTGATATTGTGAAACGAGCGGTTATTTTGTATACGGTTTTCGCGCTTTGTGTTTGGGGGTTGAATCTTCGCTTGGCGATGCTTTCCGAAGGCAATGAAACGGCAGGCTATGTCGCCGATTCCGTGCGGACGATTACCGCGGCGCAGAGCAGGGGATATATTTATGATCGAAATTATATCCCGCTGGTCAACGGGGCGGCGGTGCATATGGCAGCTGTGATGCCGGACGATTCGGCTGTCGATGCGCTGGCTGGGCAAACCGATGGCGCGTCGCTGGACCTGGTGAAAGAGGGGAAACCCTGTGTGATTCAGGTTCGGAAACGGCGTGTCAGCACCGAAAACGTTCGGTATTTTGATGTCACAACGCGGTATTCCTCCGGTGAAAGTCTGGCGCATACCATCGGATATCTGGACGCGGAGGGCAAGGGTGTTTTTGGGCTGGAAAAGAGCTTTGATTCGCTTTTATCCGAGTGCGCCGGAACATTGACGGTCCGGTTTGAGACAGACGGAAAAGGTCAGGCGCTGCCCGGCAGCAGGATTACTCTGATCGACGATAATTACGATTCCAAAGGCGGTGTGCGTCTGACCATCGATGCCGCGCTTCAGACGATCTGTGAGGAGGCGTCGGAAAAGTACAGCCTGGATTGCGGCGCAATTGTGGTGCTGGATAATGAAACCTCGCAGATTCTTGCCAAGGCGAGCTTCCCGTCCTTTGATCCGGCAGATGTTGCGTCTTCTCTAACCGCAGAAAATGCCCCCTTTCTGGATCGGGCGCTGACGCCCTATGCGGTGGGCTCGGTGTTTAAGGTCATTACGGCGGCAGCGGCGCTGGAAAGCGGTATCGCTGCGGATTTTTCCTACGAATGCACTGGCTCAATCGAGGTCGGCGGCATCCGTTTCCATTGTCATAAGCGGGAAGGACATGGGGCGATGGATATGCAGAGTGCGATGGAGCAGTCCTGTAATCCCTATTTTATCGCGCTGGCGCAGCAGACCGGCGGCAGGACGCTGTTGTCGATGGCAAAGGCGCTGGGACTGGGGAAAACAATCGAGCTCGCCGACGGGATGACTGCCGGCGCAGGCGTTCTGCCGACGGAGGAAGAATTGCAGAATGCCGGATCGGTAGCGAATTTTGCCTTTGGACAGGGAAGTCTTTCTGCTGCGCCTTTGCAAATGGCGGCGGTGTATGCCTGCATTGCCAACGGCGGTGTGTACCGGGAACCCTATCTGCTGTTGGAACAGTTGAACAACAACGGCGATTCCTTTGCCCAATTTATTCCCGACGCCGGCACTCGCGTGATGAGCCGTCAGACGGCAGAGAGCCTGCAAGCTTTGCTGCAAAGCACGGTGGAGCAGGGCAGTGGTCAGGCGGCAAAACCGAAAAACGGCACAGCGGCAGGAAAAACGGCGACCGCCCAGAGCGGCGTGTATGAAGACGGCGAAGAAGTACTTCGCACCTGGTTTTGCGGCTATTTCCCCGCCAAGGCGCCGCAGTATACCGTAGTGGTTATGAAGGAGGACGGCGATAGCCCCATTGCCGATTGCGCGCCGGTTTTTCGGGAGATTGCTGAGAGGATATTGTCTATGGAAGAGCAAAAGGACGCAGCCGTCCCCTCGGAAGAAGGTACAACCGGCGCATAAAAAGAACGGGAGACGCGCGCCTCCCGTTCTTTATTTTATCATCGATTGTATAAACGGATTGTCTCTGGCGGTTAGCTGCACCCAGGCAGGACGAAAGCCGCATTTTACAGCGTTTCGCACCGAAGGGATATTGGACCAGGCGGCGCAGTAAAACGGGATTTTCCCCAGCTTTAGGATCTCTATTGCCAGCAGTCCGGTCAGCGCTCCGGCAACGCCCTTTCGGCGGTAAGGGGGCTTTACGTCAACGCCGATCTGATACATTGCTTCACAGTCGACGGACGCGCCGGCAAGCCCGATCAGCTCGCCCCGGTCAAAAGCGCCGACGGCAATTTTGTCCAGATGCTTTCTTTTTTTGCAAAGGGCATTTGACCACTCGTCGGTATAATAGGGGGCAAAATCCTGCGCTGTCAGAAGGCGCGTCTCATAGGGGCATTCCGGCGCGTTCAGGCGGCTCGGATCCGGCAGGAAATATTCCGCCATGAAGCAGACCTGATAATCGAAGGGCGCCAGCCTGCGGTTCAGCGCGATGATTTGCGGCGTTTCAAAGCAGTGGCAGGGCTCGAATTTTTCAAGATACCATTCCACCGCCCCGCGCATCCGCTCGCTGACCTGCGCCACCACATTGCCGCCGTAGCAGACAAGATCGCATTCCAGCGTCTCTGGCAGATAAGCCCGCGCACCCTCGCGCCGCCCGGCGGGGACAATGATATTTTCTTTTTGTAAAAAGTCCTCCGCCCGACAGCCCAGATCAATCGCCGATTGCCGCAGCGCGGTTTGTAAAATCTCCTGCTTGGATATCAATTTCTCTGTAAAAATTTCTTTCATATGTCTGCCTGTTGGTTTTCATCATTATCGTTTTCTTGGGATAATTATAGAATTTATTACGCGCGCTGTCAACTTATTCCAACGGGGATCTTTCTTGACCCTCTTTCCCTTCTGTGCTACAATGATCGGGAAGAAAGAGGGGGCGTTTATGCAGGTCATTGCGACGATTGCTACGGATTTTCCGGAAAAATTTGGATTGCCGCGCCAAAGCGGGCTGGTGGAAGGCTGCCGGGGGCGGATTATTTTTGAAAAACCCTACCGTTCGCCCGATGCCGTCAAAGGGCTGGAAGGCTTTGATTATCTTTGGCTGCTCTGGCTGTTTGACGAAAAACAGCCCGACACGTTCCGCGCCACGGTGCGCCCGCCTCGTATGGGCGGCAATGAGCGCGTCGGTGTGTTCGCCACCCGTTCGCCGTTTCGTCCCAATGGGATCGGGCTTTCTTCGGTTAAGCTGGAAAAAATCGACGTCACGCCGGAGGGCGTCCAGCTTCTGGTCAGCGGCGTGGATTTGCGAAGCGGCACCCGCATCATCGACATCAAACCCTATCTGCCCTTTTGCGACAGCCATCCCGATGCCCGCTTCGGCTTTTCTCAGCAGGCATTTGACCGCGCTTTATCGGTGCATCTGCCGGAGCAATGGGGCGAAAAGCTGCCGCCGGAAAAGCGCGAAGCTTTGCTGGAGCTTTTGGCGCAGGATCCCCGCCCGGCGTATCAGGATGATCCGTCGCGCGTCTATGGGTTGCGTTTTGCCGGGTATACGATCCGTTTTGCCGTGAGCGGCGATACGCTGACCGTGGTGGAAATCAAAAAAGAAGCATAAAAATCCCGCTTTGCATTTCGGACAAGGCGGGATTCGTTCAAAGATTAGGATTCCTTTTTGCTTTTTCCGGTGACTTCCTCCATCGTGATTTTCCAGACGGCGGTCCGCGTCAGGCTCTGTGCGATTGCCTGGTCAAAGCCCGCCATATTTTCTGCTGCGTATTTTTCGCAAATCAGGCGCAGCGCATGGATTTTTTCTTTTTCGTCCGTTACTTCGGCGGCGTTTCCTCTCACAATGGCGGAGCGATAGGCGGTGGTGAATTCCTGCGCGATGGGCTTCACACCGTCGGCAAAGCAAACACAGACGGCGGGGCGAAGGCGCAGCAGCTCGGTCTTTTTTCCTTCCGGGGCAGCGTGGAAATATAGAACGTCCCCGTCCCGCACAAGGCTCAACGGTACGCAGTAAGGGCTGCCGTCTGCCTCGGTCATTGCTATCGTGCCGTAGGGGCTTTGGTCGATGGTCTCCATTGCAAATTCTCTGGTCTGTTCCCGGTCTTTTCTTCTCATATCAAACATCCTTTCCTCCAGATGAAAACAGTATAGCGGATTATGGAAAGGATGGCAAGAAAAAAAAGATTTTAGCACTCTTATATCAAGAGTGCTAATTTTTACATTTATGAAAAGATTTAGTTATAATATATTCATATTCTTATCTTATCCTTATTCTTGAGGGAAGCGATTCCCGATGGAATAAGGTGGTGTAATCCCTATGAATACCAATAAATGTACGCAAAAATCCCTACAGGCGATTGCAGACGCGCAGAATCTGGCGCTTGAACGACAAAATCAACAGATCGAGCAGGCGCATCTGCTGCTGGCGCTGCTTTTGCAGGAAAACGGCTTGATTCCCCAATTGCTCAGCCGGGCGGGGGTAGACGCCGAAGGGCTGACCGACGCTGCAAAAGGGGCGGTCGATGCTCTGCCGTCGGTGACCGGCAATGCGAGGGAAGCGGGCAAAATCTATATTTCCTCATCGGTCGATCGGGCGCTCAACCGCGCGGAGAAGCTCGCGTCGGAGATGAAGGATGAATACACATCGGTCGAGCACCTGTTTTTGGGGCTGATGGACGCGGCAGACGGAACGCTCAAGGAGCTGCTGCACGATTATTCTGTGCAGAAGACTGCGATTCTCAAGGTGCTGCGCGAGGTGCGTGGCAACACCCGCGTTACCTCCGACAGTCCGGAAGGCACCTATGATGCGCTGAAAAAATACGGCGCAGATCTGGTGGAGCAGGCGCGTGCCCAGAAGCTGGACCCGGTGATCGGCAGGGATGAGGAGATCCGCAATGTAATCCGCATCCTGTCCCGCAAAACGAAAAACAACCCCGTTTTGATCGGTGAGCCGGGCGTCGGCAAAACGGCGATTGCCGAAGGGCTGGCGCAGCGGATTGTCAGCGGCGATGTCCCCGGCAATCTGAAGGAAAAAACCATTTTTTCGCTGGATATGGGCTCGTTGGTCGCGGGTGCAAAATATCGCGGCGAATTTGAAGAACGGCTCAAAGCAGTGCTGGGTGAAGTGAAAAAATCCGAGGGCAAGATCATCCTGTTTATTGATGAGCTGCATACCATCGTCGGCGCGGGCAAAACCGAGGGAAGCATGGACGCGGGCAATTTACTGAAACCGATGCTGGCGCGCGGCGAGCTGCACTGCATCGGCGCGACCACGCTGGACGAATACCGCGAATATATCGAAAAGGACCCGGCGCTGGAACGGCGTTTTCAGCCGGTTATAGTCAATGAGCCGTCGGTGGAGGATACCATTGCGATTCTCCGGGGGCTAAAAGAGCGCTACGAGGTCTATCACGGTGTAAAAATTCAGGATCAGGCGCTGATTGCCGCTGCGACGCTGTCCGATCGTTATATTTCCGACCGGTTCCTGCCGGATAAAGCCATCGATCTGGTGGACGAAGCCTGTGCGATGATTCGTACGGAAATGGACTCCATGCCCACCGAGCTGGATGTGATCCGCCGTAAAATTATTCAGCACGAGATCGAGGAGGCGGCGCTGAAAAAGGAGACCGACCCCCTGTCGCTTTCTCATCTGGAAGAGATCCGCAAGGAATTGGCGGAAATGCGCGAGCAGTTTAACGCGATGAAAGCCCGGTGGGAAAATGAAAAATCCGCCATCGGCAAAACCCAGGCGCTGCGTGAACAGATCGAGCAAGTCAACCAGCAAATTGAAAAAGCCGAGCGCGATTATGATCTGAACCGGGCGGCGGAGCTGAAATACGGCAAGCTGCCCCAGCTGCAAAAGGAACTGAAAGCCGAAGAGAGTAAAGGCGATAGCGCAGCAAAAGAGGATTCTCTTTTGCGCGATAAGGTCACCGAGGAAGAGATCGCCAAAATCATTGAGCGCTGGACGGGCATTCCCACCTCGCGCCTGATGGAAGGGGAAAAGGAAAAGCTGCTTCGTCTGGGCGATATTCTGCATCAGCGCGTTATCGGGCAGGATGAGGCGGTGCGCACCGTCACCGACGCCATTCTGCGTTCCCGGGCAGGCATTCAGGATCCCAACCGTCCCATTGGTTCCTTCCTGTTTTTGGGACCCACCGGCGTGGGCAAAACGGAGCTGGCGAAAACGCTGGCGGCGACCCTGTTTGATGATGAAAAAAATATGATCCGCATTGATATGACGGAGTATATGGAAAAATACTCCGTCTCCCGCCTGATCGGCGCCCCGCCCGGCTATGTCGGCTACGAAGAAGGCGGTCAGTTGACCGAAGCCGTCCGCCGTAAGCCCTATTCGGTGGTGCTGTTCGATGAGGTCGAAAAAGCCCACCCCGATGTGTTTAATATCCTGCTGCAGGTGCTGGACGACGGCAGGTTGACCGACTCCCAGGGCAGACAGGTGGATTTTAAGAATACCATCATTATCCTGACTTCCAATATCGGTTCCGAAGCGTTGCTGGACGGCATCGACGCCGACGGCAATATCACCGACGCAGCCAAAGCTCAGGTACAATCGATGCTCCGGCGCAGCTTCCGCCCCGAATTTTTGAACCGTCTGGACGAGATTGTGTTCTATAAGCCTTTGACGCGCGGTGACATTCGCCGGATCGTCGATCTGATGATTGACCGGCTGAACCGGCGGCTGGCGGACCAGCAGCTTGCCTGCCGCTTTACCGACGCCGCCAGGGACTTTATCGCTGTGAACGGCTATGACCCGGTCTACGGCGCAAGGCCTCTGCGTCGTTTCCTGCAAAGCACGGCAGAAACTCTCATCAGTCGCCGCATCATCGAGGGCAATATCACCCCCGGCGCGGTGCTGGTTGTGGATTGTGACGCCGCCGGTCTGCGCGTTGAGATTGAGCCGCAGTAAAATCCCCCTGCTTTCAGCGGCAGAGGTGCTGACTGCGATGCGCTGACAGAAAACACACCCCTGCCCCCCCCGGCAGGGGTATTTTTATGTAAATGTATGCGCCGCAAGTGTTTTCCCTTGCGGGCGCCGCTTTGCCGGGCGATGAAGATAGATAACCATAGATAACCAAAAAGCGAGTCCGAAACCGCAGGAAGATTGTTCGCGGACGCGGCTCTCTTTTTTTGAAGCAGCAATAAAAAATAGAAAATATATAGTTTTATTTGATTTAAAATATCAAACAATAAAAATATCAACTATAAAGAAAATAAAATGCTGGAGCCCGAAAATTTTGTTTTTCGTGTTCCGTTTTCGTGAAATCTTTATGAATAAACAAAAAACAGGGAAAATGAACTTGTAACCATTCTTTTGCAGCGTTATAATTTATGTGTCAATTTGCGGGCGGAAATCGGTCCCGAGGGAAGCCGCCTGCGGCAAATTTCATCAAAAGAAAGGTTGAACGGCAATGACGCAAACAAAATCCGCGTGGTACAAGGCGCTCAGCGTCCTGCTCTGCTGCGCTCTGTGCCTGACCAGCTATGTGTTCTTTGCGCCGACGCAGGCACAAGCTGTGGTGGAAGACGGCGGCGCGTCGATGCAGACGGCGGATCAGTACGGTACGCCTGTTTGGGACGGCGAGATGGATCGCTGGGGACGTTGGGGCAACGAAGGCTCCGAGCGCTGGCTGCGCATGGACTATCCGTCCCACATTTATCTGGATAAAAGTGAGACCCTGCAGTCAGCCGGTTATCGGATTGATCTTGTATGGGGTTATGGTTCCAGCAATTCCCAAGATTATCGTATTGTCTTGACCGGCGGTATCTGGGGCGATAATGACTCCCTTGATCGCAGCACTTTTCCGAACCGGTATTTTACCATGGTAGATTATTTCTCCGACTTCCGTGCCGATGCGTCCCGCTGGACGAATGAAGACGGTGTGACTGCGCCGATTTTGGCGACGGATCCGGAGAATGATGACGGTACCTCCTTTGATGTAGGTATTTACTCTGATAATTTTGATCTTTGGAATAATAAAGAAACGATTATTTATCGGAGCGATGGTGTATCCCTTCATCGTGCTTCCATCTATTTGATGGGAACGCCCAGCAGAACCGGTGAGGCAAGATACAATACTTCCGGTAACAGCGCTGATTTTATCGGTTTCCAGGAATGGAATGATCCATGGATTGGCGCCTCCTATTGGGATGAAGATGTTTATTGTCAAAAACCTGATGCGGTCAGTGAGAAGGATTTGGCGGACGATGGACAGTATTGGAATGAGATTTTCTGGGATATTACCATCTACGATAAGTCTGCACTGAATGCTTCGATCGAAAAAGCGGAGGCTTTGCAGTCTGCATTTTCAAAGCATCAGGATAAAATCACTGCCGGCAATTGGCAAACCTTTGTGAATGCCTTGAATGCGGCTAAGGCGCAGATTGTTGTGCGTGAACAGACCCAGACGCAGATTGATGCGGCAAAAACCGCATTGGATAATGCTGCCAACGCGTTGAAGTTTGATGTTAACCGCTCTGCGGTTGATGCGGCAATTGCCGCTGCGCAAACCTATAAAAATGATTCGGAATTGGACGCTAAGTATACGGCTGCTTCCGTTCAGACGTTCAGAACCGCGTTGTCCGCTGCCGAAGCTTATACACTTCCTTCCAGCTGGACGCCGTATCCGAATAATACAACGGCTGCCCAGTTTAACGAAAGAGCAAACGAGCTGACCACCAAGCAGGCGGAAGCTGATAAAATTGCCTCCGATTTGCAGAATGCGATTGCTGCGCTTCTGGGGAAAGCAAACTTTTCCGCTTTTGATAAGCATCTTGCGGCGCATCCGGTAACCGGCTCCTGCTATACTGCGCAGACCCTTGCTGCATATCAAGCGGCGAAAGCCACGGTCGAGACGATGAAGGGCAATGATCTTTCGGTGAACGATCAAAGCTCTGTAGATGCAGCAATTGAGCAATACATTGCCGCATATGATAATGTGGATGAATATCACACCTACGATGGTACGGTTGCAATTAAAAAACCGGCAACTTGCACGGAGCAAGGCGAAGAATGGCATTATTGCTCGGTATGCGACACGGCATATGAAGTTGTGACAACAGATCCCCTTGGGCATAAGGTAGACCTGAGCAAGCCGACGGGCAATAAATTTGATGGCGACTGTCAAAATGCACCATGGATTGAA
>CASFQZ010000096.1 GCA_949296825.1 uncultured Eubacteriales bacterium | reverse complement strand
AAACCGCCGGGGAAAGTTTTCTCCGTTCCGCCGCTTTCGCAAAAACCGCCGGGAGAGGTTTTCGCCGTTCTACTGCCTTCGCAAAAACCGCCGAGAGGTTTTCTCCGTTCCGCCGCCTTCGCAAAAACCGCCGGGGAGATTTTCTCCGTTCCGCCGCCGCTGTTTCCTTGTCCGGCGCTGCAGCTCCCCTACCGGTTGCAAAAACGCAACCCAGAGGTTCAAATAATGAACCTCTGGAGGTTCGCTTTTGGAACCTCCAGAGGTTCCAAAATGAGACCCAATATATATAGACATAAAATAAATAAATAAAAAATAGAGAGAATTCAATCATATCCGCGCATTCATCCTTTTCAGAAAAATAAAATTTCCGCCTTTTTGTGCCGTGACTGGCACAAAAAAGACGGGATTTGATGGGATGGGATTTTCCGCAAAAAGAACAAAAAATCACACACCACGGCATAAGGGCAAGCCCGACCCTTTGCGGCGTCTCCTTTACCCGGGGGCGAAGCCTTCGTTTTCGACTGCCGGAAAAATTTATGCCGTCCTTCTCCGGTGCGCGGCAGGTTCTGTCGGGGGCTGCTTCCTCCTGAGGGAGGAGCGCCCCCTTTCCCGACGCCCGGAAACTTTGGCGGCGCTTACCGGTAAAGGGTTAAAACAAGCACGCCCTCCCGGAACGCACAGGGGCTGCCATGACCGATACATATTCTGCAACGGTGGACCAAGGCTTTCCCGGGATGCGCAGGGGCTGCTATGACCGATACATATTCCGCAACGGTGGACCAACGCTTTCCCGGGATGCGCAGGAGCTGCTATGACCGATACATATTCTGCAACGGTAGACCAACGTTTTCCCGGGATGCGCAGGGGCTGCCATGACCGATACATATTCTGTAACGGTAGACCAACGTTTTCCCGGGATGCGCAGGGGGTGCCTTTGGGAAAAGCCGCCTGCCCGCGCCAAAGGGCGGGGCGGCTTTTTTTGGCGGCAAAGCAAAAAAACCGACGGCAGGCATCATCCGTCGGTTTTTTTCCGTGTTCGGTTATCCCCGTGAAACACGCGCCGGTCATCCGGCTATATAAAGCAAGCTCTTCCCAAGCAACCGGTGTTTCCGGTTTCTATTCTTTAAACAACCGAAGGGCAAAAAATCCTCACTGTTTATCAACGTTTTTTATTTTTCCAATAGAATAAGAAAAAACTGCCCGAGCGACTCTCCGGCAATTGTCCGCGCCCTTTTCCCCGGTCAAGCCGGCAGCACCCCATTTTCGCGGCAGAAACGGGCAGTTTCGGCGTTTTTGGTTTTTTGATGGGTTAAACCCCGTAAGCCGGTCAAGGGCGTATTTGCGGCAAAATCGGGCAAAATACGAAGGGTTGCGTTTTCGCAATCAGTCCGCAAAACCAAAAGCGGCTTTGCGGCGGCAAAATCTAAGAAATACAGAGGGTTGGTTTTTCGGTGGGCGGGGCGGGAAACAAAAAACAAACCGACGGCTTGCGCGCTGCCGTCGGCTTGCTTTGCTCCGCCGCTTTTCCCCGTCCGGCGGAGGCGCCGGTTGCCCGGCGGTTTTATTGACAGTTTCTCTTCCCCGCGGTGATAACCGCTTACATTCTTTATAACAACCGAAGGGGGAAAAATCCTCAGCAAAAACAAAAAAATTTTCCGGACGATAAAAGCAGCCGCCCCGAAGCGCCGGAGCGCCGAGGCGGCTGTGTTTTTTCTTTTTTTTTGTTTATTCGTCAAGCTGATACTGTGCCAGCAGACGCTCGACCAGCGCCTTTACGGCATCGACGGTGTTTTCCACCGGAATTTTTTCGCTATAGGATTTATCCCTGGTGACGACCTCGCAAACATTCTCCTTGAGATTGCGGGGGCTGACGATGACGCGGACCGGCACGCCCAGCAGGTCCGCGTCGGAAAACATGAATCCGGCGCTGACCTTGCGGTCGTCGTAAATGACCTCCAGACCGGCGTTTTGCAGCTGGTCATAGAGCCTGTCGGCGGCGGCATGGGCGTCCTCATCCGCCGATTTGACACAGCAGAGATGCACCTGCCAGGGGGCGATGGACATGGGCCAGATGGGTCCGTATTCGTCATGGTGCGCCTCGCAGACCGACGCGGCAAGCCTGCCGACGCCGATGCCGTAGCAGCCCATGATCGGATAATGGCTCTCGCCCTTTTCGTCCAGATAGGTCATGCCCATGGATTCGGTATATTTGGTTCCCAGCTGGAAAATATTGCCAACCTCGATGCCGCGGGACACGGTGATGGCGGGCTTTTTGCAGTTGGGGCAAATACCGCCGTCGATGATTTTGGCGAAATCATGATACTCGGCGTCGGGCAAATCGCGCTGCATATCCAGACCGGTGAAGTGATAGTCCGTTTCGTTGGCGCCGCAAACCATATTATTGCAGCCGCGCACCGATTCGTCAAAAAGGATCAGGGGCTTGCAGGGGGCGTCCATATGCACCGGACCGATGAAGCCGGCGGCGATGCCGCTTTCCTCGGTGATAACCGCCGGATGGATGTTTTCGCCCAAATAGTTGGTCAGCTTGGTTTCGTTGACGTCCAGATCGCCGCGCAGGAAGACAATAACATAGCCGTCATCGGCGTTTTTCTGGTAGACCACGGCTTTCAGGCTCTTTTTTGCCGGCGCGTGCAAAAAGTCGCAGACCTCCTCGATGGTGTGCATTCCGGGGGTAGAGACCTTGGTCAGAGCCTCGCTGACCTGATCGCGAGTGTTTTCGATGATGCTCTGCGCCGCCTCCATATTGGCGCGGTAGCCGCATTCGGGACAGATGGCGATAGAGTCCTCGCCGATGGGCGTCAGGAGCATGTATTCATGGGAGATTTTGCCGCCCATCATGCCGGAATCAGACTGGACGACGATGGTCTCGGGGATGCCCGCCCGGGCAAAAATGCGCTCATAGGCATGGTAGCAGCGGGCGTAATATTTTTCCAGATCCGCCTGGGAGGTGTGGAAGGAATAGGCGTCCTTCATGGTAAATTCCCGCACGCGGATCAGCCCGGCTCTCGGTCTTGCCTCGTCGCGGAATTTGGTTTGGATCTGGTAAATCATAAAGGGATAGCGCGTATAGGTATTGCCGTATTCGCGCACCAGATGGACGGCGGCTTCCTCATGGGTCATGCCCAGTACCATCGGCGAGCCGTTGCGGTCCTGGAAGCGGCACAGGGAGTTATCGACCGACTCGTACCGCCCTGACTCCTGCCAGAGGGAGGCGGGCATCACAACCGGGAACTGCACCTCCTGCCCGTCGATGCGGTCCATTTCGTCGCGGATGATCGCCTCGATTTTTTTGGTGATGCGGCGCAGGGGCATAAAGGACGAATAAATCCCGTTGGCGACGAATTTCATATAGCCGCCGCGAACCATCAGCGCATGGCTGTCCACGACGCAGTCGGAGGGCTTTTCCTTAAAACGCTCTCCGACAAGCTTGTCTAATTTCATAGCATATCCCTTCTTTTTTCAAATTCCGGTGGGTTATTGTATCACATCCGGCGGCAAAGCGCAACCGGTTTTCAGCGTTCTTTTCGATAGCGTCTGGCGCGCTCGGTGATGCTGCGGCGTTTGGAGGGCGGCGGCAGGGCTTTGGTTTTCCCGGGCTTTTTCTTTTCCTCGTGCAGCTGCGGGTTATAGCGATAGAGCACCACCACCCCGCCGATGACCTGGATCACCTCGGCGCCGCTGTTTTGCGCCAGCAGCCCGGCGGCTTCCCGGGGGGATTGGGGGCAGGTATCCAGATGCAGCTTGATTTTGACCAGCTCATGAGTGGCAAAAACCTGCTCCAGCTGCTGAAAGACCGCTTCACTGACGCCCTCCTTCCCAATCTGGAACAGGGGCTGCAAGGCGTTGGCTTCGGCGCGCTTTTGCGCCCGTTCTTTTCCGGTCATTGATTTTCCCCCTTCAAAAATTCCGGCAGAAGCAGCGCGAATTTACGGATGGCGTTGCCCCGGTGGCTGATGGCGTCCTTCGCCTCGGGCGAAAGGGAGGCGAAGCTCTCCTCGCCGACATAAAAAATCGGGTCGAAGCCGAAGCCGCCCTTGCCGTAGGGCTCATCGCCGATGGTTCCTTCGCACTCGCCCCGGGCGATCAGCTCTCTGCCGTCGGGAAAGGCGCAGGCTATGCAGCTGACAAAGCGGGCGGTGCGCCTGCCGGCGGGGACCTGCGCCATCTCCTGTACCAGCTTTTGTATTTTTTCGGGATAGGGCATCTCCTCGCCGCCATAGCGGGCGGTATAGATGCCCGGTCTGCCGTCCAGCGCATCCACCACCAGCCCGGAATCGTCGGCAATACAGGGCATCCCGCTGTCAGCGACGCCCGCCCTTGCCTTGATTTTGGCGTTTTCCTCAAAGGTTTTGCCGTTTTCCTCCGGCTCGGACAGGGTGACCCCCGCCTCCGACGCCAGAAGCACCCGGATGCCCAGATGCGCCAGCATCCGCTGCATCTCCTCGCGCTTGCCCGGATTATGAGTGGCGATTAAAAAATCCAAAGAGACCTCTCCTTTTCTTTTTCGGTTCTTCCGGCTCCGGTTCCGGTTCGGGTTCGGGTTCGGGCTCCGGTTCGGGCTCGGGCTCCGGTTCGGGCTCCGGCTCGGGTTCGGGTTCGGGCTCGGGTTCGGGTTCGGGCTCGGGCTCCGGCTCCGGCTCCGGTTCGTTTACGCTTTCGGGCGCTGTCTTTTGGTATTCGTCAGCTCCCGCAGCATCTGCTGCCGGACCGTCAGCTTCCTGCCCTTCACCTTGCGGGACATCGGATTCGTCCGATAAGAGCGACTCCGTGAAACCTCGAACGAGTGCAGCAAGCTCCTGTTCCTCCAAATCATGCCCGTCAGGTTGTACGCTGTCATCAGGATTTCGGCTAAACGCAAGCTGTTCATTCTTTTCGATCTCCTCATCATGATTTTCGGTCTGCTCCTCAAACAGCCCTTCGGCAAAGGCGCGGGGGTTAAAGGGCTGCAAATCGTCCAGTTTTTCGCCGACGCCGACGAATTTCACCGGAATTTTCAACTCGTTTTTGATGGCGAGCACCACGCCGCCCCGGGCAGTCCCGTCCAGCTTGGTCAGGACGATGCCGGTGATGTCGGCGACCTCCTTGAAATCGCGCGCCTGATTGACCGCGTTCTGCCCGGTGGTGGCGTCCAGCACCAAAAGCACCTCCCGGTCGGAATAGGGCAGCTCCCGGTCGATGACGCGGTAGATTTTGGACAGTTCCTCCATCAGGTTCTTTTTATTGTGCAGGCGTCCCGCCGTATCGCAGATGATGATATCCGCCTCCCGGGCTTTGCCGGCGGCGATGGTATCAAAGATCACGGCGGCGGGGTCCGCGCCCTCCTTATGCTTGACGATGTCCACCCCGGCGCGCTTTGCCCATTCGTCGAGCTGGTCGATGGCGGCGGCGCGGAAGGTATCGGCGGCGCCGAGAATGACCTTTTTGCCCTGGGCTTTATACATCGCCGCCATTTTGCCGATGGTGGTGGTTTTTCCCACGCCGTTGACGCCGATCACCAGAATGATCGAAGGAATGGTAATCAGCCCCATATCCTCGCCGCCGTCCAGCATTTCGGCGACAATCTCCTTGATCTCCTGTTTGGCCTGAGCGGGGCTTTTGATTTTTTGCCGGGCGACCCGCTTTTTCAGCTCCTCGGTGATCTCGACGGCGGTCTGGATTCCCACATCGCCCATCACAAGAATTTCTTCCAGCTCGGTGTATAAATCGTCTTCAAAATTCTCGTAGGACTCAAACATATCGTCCAGAGCGCCGTTCATCTTGTCTCTTGTTTTTTTCAGTCCAAAACTGAATTTGGAAAATATACCCATAGAATGATCCTTTCCCGCCAAAAAAGGCGGTATGCTTATCGTTTTATTCCAATCCGAGCTGTTTTGCCATCTCGGAGGTATGCAGCTCCAGAAGCTTGGAAACGCCGTGCTCCTGCATGGTGACGCCGTACATCACATCCGCCGCCTCCATGGAGCCGCGGCGGTGGGTGATCAGGATAAACTGAGTCGAGCCGGTCATGGAGCGCACATATTCGGCGAAGCGCGCCACGTTGACATCGTCCAGCGCCGCCTCCACCTCGTCAAACATACAGAAGGGCGCAGGGTTGACCTTGAGGATGGCAAAGAGCAGGGCGATGGCGCAAAGCCCCTTTTCGCCGCCGGAAAGCAGGCTGATGCTCCGGACATTTTTGCCCGGGGGCTGGGCTTTGATCTCAATGCCGCACTCGAGAATATTCTGCTCATCCTCCAAAATCAGCTCGCCCTTGCCGCCGCCGAAAAGCTCGGCGAAGGTCTGGGAAAAGGCGCGCTGGATTTCGGCAAAACGCTCGCGGAACCGGCGGGACATCTGCTCGGTCAGATCGCGGATCAGCCGGAGAAGCTCGGCTTTGGAGCGCTCCACGTCCTCCATCTGTCCGCTCAGGAAGGCAAAGCGCTCGCTGACCTCGCGGAACTCATCCACCGCGCCGACATTGACCTGACCGAGGGCTTTGATCCGGCGCTTCAGGTCGGCAAGGCGGTTTTCCGCCTCGGTGATGCCGGAAATTTCAATACCCAGCGCTTTCGCCTCGTGGATGGACAGATTATATTCCTCGTATAATTTATGCTCCGTCTCCTCCCGCTCCCGCAGCAGGGTGTTTTTCTTCTCTTCCAGGCGAACCAGCTCGGCGGCAAGCTTTTCTTTTTCGTCGTTTTTCTGCCGCTCGGTCTCCCGCAGGGCGGTAACCGCCTTCTCCTCCCCTTCGCGCAGGGCGACTTTTTCCTGAATCTGCGAGGCAAAGGCTTCGGCTTCCTGCCGGATTTTTTGCGCCGCCGCTTCTTTTTCGGCTTTTTGGGCGGCTAAGTCTTCGTTTTCCGACAAAAGCTGCTCTTTTTCCCGCAAGAGGGCGGTCATTTTTTCCCGGTGTCCCTCTTTGCGGCGTTCATAGCTTTGGACCGTCTCCTGTTTGGCGGTTCTCTCGGTCTGTTTCTGCGCCAGCGCAACGCGCATTTCCTCCAGCAGGGCGTTTTTGGCGTCCTCCTGCTCCTGCAGCTGCCGGCGCTGCTGCGCCAGAGCTTCGGTCTCCTGCGCCAGGGCTTTTGCGTTTTCCTCTAATTTTTCGATGGTATCGGCGGTTTTGCCGGTGTCGCTGTCAAAGGCAGCCAAACGCGCCGCCGCGTCGGTTTTTTCTTTTTCAAACTCCGAAAGGGACTGTCTGGCGCTTTCTCCGGCGCTCTGCGCCACCCGCAGGGCGGATTGGAGGCGGACGATCTCTTCGCGCAGACGGAAGCTCGCCGCCTGCAAGCCCTCCAGCTCAGCCTGGGCGCGCCGGTATTCCTCGGTTTTTTCCTTTGCTTCGGCGTTCAGACGGTTGTTTTCCGCCGTCAGCTCCGCCTCCCGGGCGGCATATTTTTCGATTTCGCCGCGGCGGGTAATAAAGCCGGAGGCGCGGACACCGGAGCCGCCGGTCATCGAACCGCCGGCGTTGATGACCTGACCGTCCAGCGTGACGATCTTAAAGCGGTGGTTGTATTTTCGCGCCATGGGGACGGCGTGGTCAAGGGTATCGGCAATGACCGTCCGCGCCAGAAGAAACTCCACTGCCGGACGGAAGCGGGGCTCAAAGGAAACGATTTTGGAGGCGACGGACACAAAGCCCGGGCAGTCCTCCAAGCCCTTTTCCTCCAGAAGGCGGGGCTTTAGGGCGGCAAGGGGCAAAAAGGTCGCCCGTCCGCCGTTGGTGTTTTTTAAAAAATTCATGGCGTGCTTGGCGTCGTTGTCCGTTTCGGTCACAATGTTCTGCACGGCAGCGCCCAGGGCGGTTTCAATCGCCTGGGCGTAACGGCTTTCGGTGGTCAGCAGCCGGCTGACCGGACCGAGAATGCCGGAGAGCCTGCCCGCCGCCGCCTCGCGAACCACCGCCTTGACGCTGCCCTGATAGCCTTCCATATTGCGTTCGGTCTCTTCGAGCATTTTTTTGCGTGAGCGCAGCAACGCCAGCGCGGCGTCGTTTTCCCGCGCCTGCTTTTCCTTTTCCTCGGCTTTTTCCTTGCGCAGCCGGATTTTCATCTCACTGCCCCGGGCGGCGTTCTCCTGATCCGCCAGGGCTTTTTGCTTCTCCTCCAACCGGCGGCGGCAATCGGCTTCTTCCTTTTCCCATTTTTCCGCCTGAGCGCGCTTTTCCGCCTCCTGCCCGCGCAGGGCGGCAAGGCGGGCGTTGATCTCGCGGATTGCCGAGGCGGCAGAGGTGGAGGCAATGCGGTGCTCCGCCAATTGTTTTTCCAAAGAAGAAGCAAGACTTCCCTTTTCCAGCAGCTGCGACTGCACCTGACGGGTCTGCCGCAGCAGAAGGTCTCTGGTTTGCTCCTCCGCCGCTATATTCTTTTCGACTTCAGCAATTTCCTGCTCCAGAGAAGCCAGCGCATCCTTTGCCGTTTGCTGGTTCCTGCGCAGATTGCGGTCGGTATTCTCTTCTTCGGTTGTCTCGCGCTCGATGCGGGAGAGTACCTCCCGGTTATGCTGCGCCCGGGTTTGCAATAGCGCCGCTTCGCTTTCCCGGTCCCGCGCCTGCTGCTCGCTCTGAGCAGCGGCGCGGCGGATGGCTTCGATCTCCACGGTGATGGCGCGGGCTTTTTCCTCCCCTTCGCGGGAGCGGGCGAAAATATCGTCCAGCTGCCGGACAGCTTCGTCGTATTGATTTTGGGCGATGTCCGCCTTTTCCGCCTGCTGGCGCAGCAGGGAGGCGGACTGGTCGTAGCGATAAAGCCAGACGCCGATCTCCACGTCCTTGCGCTCTGAGGCGAGGGTCAGATATTTCTGGGCTTTTTCGCTCTGCTTTTCCAGCGGACCAAGACGGCTTTCCAGCTCCGAGGCAATATCGCGCAGGCGCACCAGATTTTCTTCCGCCTGATCGAGCCGTTTGAGCGCGTCGGTGCGGCGGTAGCGATAGTGGGAAATGCCCGCGGCTTCTTCAAAAATCTCACGCCGGTCGGTGGATTTGGCGGAAACGATGCTTTCGATCCTGCCCTGCCCGACCATGGAATAACCGTCGCGCCCGAGCCCGGTGTCCATGAACAGCTCGTGGATATCCTTCAGACGGGCGGCTTTGCCGTTGAGCAGGTATTCGCTTTCGCCGCTGCGGTAATAGCGGCGGGTGACGGCGAGCTCATCGGCGTCCAGCGCCACGGCGCGGTCGCGATTGTCCAGCCGCAGCGTAACCTCGGCATAGCCCATCGGGCGGCGGGCGGCGGTACCGCTGAAAATAACGTCCTCCATTTTGGAGCTGCGCAGGGATTTGACCGACTGCTCGCCCAGCACCCACAGCACCGCGTCGGATATATTGCTCTTGCCCGAGCCGTTGGGGCCGACCACCGCCGTCATGCCCTTGTCAAAGCGCAGGACCGTTTTATCCGGAAACGATTTAAAGCCCTGCATTTCCAATGATTTTAAGTACATAGATTCAACCTTTCCTTCCCCCGTAAAAGGGGAAGCTGCCCTTCCGACGGGCGGTTATTTCAACAGCGCCATCACTTCCGCGCGGCTTCTGGCGTCACTGCGGAAGCGCCCGCGCAGCGCCGAGGTCTGCGTCTTTGCGCCGGCGGCGCGGATGCCGCGCATGGTCATGCACAGATGCTCCGCCTCCACCAGCACCGCCACGCCCTGCGGCTCCATCTCGCGGTTGATAAAATCGGCGATATCGGCGGTCAGGCGCTCCTGCAGCTGGGGGCGGGCGGCAAAATTTTTGACGATCCGCGCCAGCTTGGACAGCCCGATGACCTTGCCGTTTTGGGGAATATAGGCGATATGCGCCTTGCCCACAAAGGGCAGAAGATGGTGCTCGCACATCGAATAAAGGGGAATGTCCTTGACCAGGACGATCTCGTCGCTGCCCTCTTCATGAAAAAATTTCAGGCAGTCCCTCGGGTCCTCGGACAAGCCGGCAAAAATCTCTTCGTACATATTCGCCACCCGGCGCGGCGTCTCCCGTAAACCCTCCCGGTCGGGGTCCTCGCCGATGGCTTCCAGAATCTCGCGCACCGCGTGCTGTATTTTTTCTTTATTCATATTTTCACATTCCTGTATGTAAATTTTCGGAAAGATCCAGGTGGAGGATCCACCGCCGGTCGTCCAGCGAATAATTGATAAAATCCGGATCCATCGGCAGCTCGAGCCGGCGGCGCGCCGACCGCAGGATGCCGTAGATGCGCTGCCCTTCCAGCAGCTGATCCAGCGCCTGCTGATATGCCTCGGCGGAGGAAAAAGCGATCTCGAGCACCGTATCGCCGCCTTGCAGCCGTTCGCAGAGCCGGTCGGTCACCGTATCAAAGAACGTTTCATCCACCAGAGAAAAATACAGCCCCTCCCGGACAAAATAATTGGCATCGGTATACACGCAGCCGCTGTCGGACGGATTCTCGGGGGTATGGGTCAGCCGGAGCTGCTCTTCGGACACATTGAAATACGCGTACCCCGCCACGCCGCTTTCATAATCGCCGTCGTCCCAGGTAACGTCCAGATAATAGGGCTTATCGTCGATAAAAACGGTGTTCCACATGTGATTTTCGGTTTTGCCGCCGCCGGTTGAGGTCCCGGTCACCAGATAATTGGGGATGCCCGCGCCGCTCAGCAGGTACTGCGCCGCTCTGGCATAACCGGCGCAGACCGCCTTGCCCTGCACAAGGGCGCCGTAAACGCCGGAATCCCAGTCCGCCTCGCTGTAGGTGCAGCGGGAAATCAGCTGGTCGTGAATCGTCTTTTCGCGGGTATAGTCATCGGCGCCGGCGGGGAAAAGGGCATAAATTTCATCCCGTCTGGCCTCGATTTCGGCAAGCATCGACCGATATTGCCCGGCGGTACAAAGATACTCCGGGCGGTAGAGACAGTGCGCCGTTTTGAAAACCATGGAGCAGGAGGCATCCAGAAAAAACAGCTCCGGGTTGTCATAGACCAGCGCTTCGTGGACCGTCTGGAACTCCGACTCCTGCAAAACGGGAACCTTGATCTGCGCGGGGAAATCAAACAGCTGCTGGTAAATCAGCGCATAGGCTTCCTTTTGCGTTTCATTCAGGTGAGAATAATAATATTTGTCCTGATGCAGCGCCAGCTGCTCGGGGGAAGCCTCGTCGGAGAGGACAAAATACTCGACATACAATTCCCGCAGCGTATCGCCCTCAAAATGGAAAAAGACCACGGCGGAAACCGTCAAAAGGAGCAATAAAAGCCAGGCGCGCCAGCGCTTCATCCCTCTTCACCTCCCGGCGCGGCGGCGATACCGCCGGACAGGTATTGCATTTGGGGGTCCTGCGCCATTTGCGCCAGGACCGGTTGTGCCGCCGCAAAATCAAAGGCGGAGATATTGCTGCTGGCTTTGTTGATCAGGCGGGAAAAGAGCGCCTCGCCCTCCTCCACCGTCGCCGGAACGCAGTAGGCGCGCAGCATGGCGGCAAAGGCTTCGCTCTGCGCCGTCAGCAGGTCGTCGCCGGCGCCGGCATGGCAAAGATAATCATAAAGCTCCTCGCCGGACAGGCGGTGTCTGCCCGCCTGCAGGTGGAGGGAAACATCCTCGCGCACATAGGAAACTTCCTGTTTAACATCGATTTCCGCCGCGCCCAGAAGCTCGGTTACGCCGGCGAAATCGCCCGGCGTACAGAAATAATACCGGTCAAAGGAATCGGAATAATAGCCCCCCAGCGCCGCAGAGAGCGCCGCCGCGCCGCCCCGGGCAAAGACCGCAGAGACGGGGGATTCCCTGCCGTCATAGGACAGCGACAGGCTGGTGGGGATGGCATAGACCGTTGCGGTTTTTTCGTCCAAATCAAAGCAGGCGCGGACCAGAAAATCCACCCGCTCCCCGTCGCCGCAGCCAAACAGAAGATCGTATTCGCCCGTCAGCTCCGGCGGCTCCGTGGGCGCTGCCACCGAGCCGTAAACGTCGGTGGAGGGCGCTTCGGTAACGCTTGTCTCGGCGGGGGCAGGGTCTGAGGGACCGATGCGGCGGATCAGGAAATACGCCAGCGTCAGCGCAATCACAAGGAAAACCACAAGAAACCCCCTGAAAAAGGCGGCTTTTTTGGCGCGATCCATCCTATCCCTCCTCTGCCGGCGGCAAAACGGTATAATTATCATTATTATACCTGTTTTTTCACCTTAACGCAAGAGAGAAAAGCCAAAATAAACAGCTTTTACGCAAAATGAACGCCGCCGCGCCGACCGGCGGCAGAAGACAACAAAGCTGCCGCCGCAAGAGCCTGCGGACGACAGCTTTGGTTTTTTGTATGAATGCAAAATCAGCGATACTGATAGGCGCGGACATAGTCGATTACAAACGCACCGACAAAGTCTCTGCCGTTCTCCTCTATGACGCCCTGCGCCCAGCTTTCGGCGGGCACGCCATTCTCGCCGCCGACCTCGACGGTCAGAAGCAGGTGCTCCGGCGCCTGGGAGGGAACCAGATCGCGCTTATCCAGCTTCCCGATCTGTTCGCCGTTGAAATAGAAGATGTATTCCTCCGCGTTCCATTCCAGGCCGTAGGTGTTGAAGGTATTGTAAAGATCCGCATCCAGACTGCCGGATTTTACCTCCACCGAGCGGTGCTTCTCGCCGTAGCCGCCCCAGTGTACGGCGCCGGAATAGCGGTTCGGGTCGTCGGAATCGGAATAGGGCGCCTCCATAATATCGATTTCCGAGCCATAGGAGCCGTCGTCATAGGCGGCGTCCATCGCTTCGGTATTCTGCATCCAGAACGCCGACCAGAGTCCCGCGCCCCGGGGCAGCTTACAGCGAATCTCAAAATAGCCGTAGGTCTGCTCGTAAAGACCCTTGGTCCGCAGGCGCGCCGAATACCAGCCCGCCGGGTCGCCCTCGTTGACGCCCTCGGGCAGATATCTGGTCTCGATGGTCAGGCAGCCGTCCCTGACCGTCGCCAGATCGGTGTTCCAATAGCCGCCGCGGCGCATCATGGTATTGCGCTGAATCTGCCACTTGTCGGCGTCGATGGCATCGCCGTCAAATTCATCCGACCAGACCAGCTCAAACTGCGTCATATCCACCTTTTTCGGGGCGAACAGCCCGGTAAAGAAGGAAGAAATCGCGGCGATGACCGCCATAAAAAAGGCGATGATCTGCTGAAAAAGCTCCATAAGTAACCTCCGTTTCGTCCCGGACAGCAACGATAAAAAACCGCCGAAGGCTCCGGATGCTCTTCGGCGGCAAAGCCCTTAGAAATCGGCAAGCGCCTCGCGAAGAGCAAGGATTGCCGTTTCCAGCGCATCCATAATCGTCTGGATAAAATCTAAAATGGTATAGATCGAGAAGAGATTGTGCACCTCATCGGGCAGGACCAGCGAGCCGGTGCCCTCGATGGGCGCGCCGTCATAGGCGCTGGTAAACTGCGACAGCCAGGCGATCATGCCGTCGGGATAGGTCAGCGTGACCGCAGCGCCGGTACCGTCCACGGTAGACATATGGGGATAGTCGCCGTTGTCGATGGAGAACATATCATAGTTGACCGCAAACCAGGCATGATGGGAGCTTGACGTACGGCTGCCGTCGGGATAGCAGACCTGAGACAGCGTAGAGAAGCGGCAGGACGCCGGGTCATCATGAGCGGACAGGATCCGATTCCAGGTCGGGGTGACCGAGAAATAATAATTGACCAGCGGATCCATCACGCCGGAGGTCAGCCAGACCGGCAGGCTGTGCAGATTGGCGGCGTTTTCGGCGTCCATATTCCATGCCGGGCAGATCGGGAAGGCGGCGGCAAACATTTCGGGATAGGCGGCGCTCATTTTCAGCGTCATTTTGCCGCCCATGGAAAAGCCGCCGATGTAAATCCGCGTTACATCAATGGTATCGCGGTTTTCGGCAATGAAAGCGTCGATGGTCGCCCGCAGCGGCTCGACCATGGCATCGTCCCAGAAAATCATCTGCTCTTCCGGAGAGCGGGGGGCGAGGATATAGGCGCCGCCCGCCGGCTCAAACCGCGCCTGGAACTCGGCGCTGGTCCAATAGGCGATATCGTTGTTGATGACCTGCTTGCCCTCATAAGCGCCCTCGCTCATGCCGTGCAGCCAGATCACCAGCGGGTATTTCCGGGTGTCGCCGTCCTTCGCCGGGGAATAATAACGGTAGTCCAGCGAATAGCCGTTGGTTTCGGGACCGTCGCCCCGGACAAACTGACCCTGAAGCGCTTCCAATCCTGCCGAGAGGGGCAGCGCCCCTTCGCCGGCGGCGAAGGCGCCCGCCGGCAGCACGCCGAGCAGCAGCGCCAGCGAAAGAAGCAGGGCAAGGATACGATTCTTTTGCATAACAAACCTCCTGTTGCGTTTTGCGGAAGACTCCGCGCTCTTGACAGAGCTATTATACATCATTTCCTGCGGTATGTCACGCAAATTTTAAAGAATTGACGATATTTTTTTACGATTCCCCCAAAAGGTGCAGCAGCTCGTCGCCGACGCGGCGGGCGGAGGAGCCGTCGGTCACGGTGTGGACCTTCGCAGCGATCGCCTCGCGCGCCTCTTTTGCCGGGTCCTCGCCGTTTTTGATGTGTGCAAGGAACAAAAGAAAATCCTCGGCGGTTCGGATGTATTCGCCTTTCAGCACCGAAAGCGGATCGGCATAGACAAAGCCCCGCTTTGCCTGGTATTCCTCCAAATCGGCAATGGTCAGCCCGATGGGCTTATGACAGAGCAGATAATCGTAATAGACCGAGGAATAATCGGTCACCAGCCCGTCGCACTGCCCCAGCAGGGAATACAGCTGCACGCCCTTTGCGCGCAGGTCCTCATCGGTGATGACCCGCAGATGGGAAAGGGCGAGACCGGCAAGCACGGAAAGATTCTGAGAGGGATGGGGCTTCATCAGCAGCAGGCAATTGTTTTTTTGCAGAAAATCATTGACCTGCCGCAGCTCCTCTTCGGTCTCCAGCGCCGGAAAGCCGGTGCCGTGCGCCGCCATATCAAAGCTCCGGGCGGTCTTTTTCAGAGCCGCCGTCTCCCGCTGGCGGAAGGTCGGCAGCCAGAAAATCACCTTATCAAAGCCGTCCAGCCCCAGAAGCTTTTTGGAATCATTCTCTTGCAGCAATAAATCATTGCGCGGGAAGCCGGTGTAAATCAGCTTTTCCGGCGAAACATGAAAATCCTCACAGTAGTTTTTGGTAAAGAAATCCGACACGCAGACACAGGCGGTGCAGCGGTCGTTGACGGCGTAGGTGCCGTGGGAGCGCTTCAGGGGCATCCCGTGCTGCAAACAGAGGGAAACACGACGGTGCCCGTACTCGCCCAGCAGCTGGTTGCTGTAAACCAGCGCTCTGGCGGTGGCGATAGTATACATATAGCGGAATTTATCCGCGGCGCTTTTGGCGTTTTTGGAATAGGCAAGGAAGCGCACGTTTTTTTCCGCAAAATCGCCGCAGCGTGCCGGGTCTTCGGTCAGCCAGACAAAGGTATATTTTTCGTTCAAGCCTTTTTCCAGCAGATAGCGGTACACCGGATAGGTATTACATGCCAGCTCCGGATGGCTTTCAAACACGATCACATCCTTTGTGGGCAGGCAGGCGAAGCAATGAAGAATAAACTCGTAAACCTCGTCCTTAAACGCCGCGCCAAAGCCCATTTCGCCGATTTTCACGCGCATTTGCACATATTTCGCATATACCTCGGGGAAATGGACCACCAGCCAGCCGATGGTCAGCACCTTGCGCTGTTTGAGACTGATATCTTTGACCTGCCGCGCCCGGGCGAAGAAAAAATCAAAATCCTCCGAAAGACGGGCCTTCACTTTGCCGTAATACATACCGCTGCCGACGCATTTGGCAAAGGTAACCACGGCGGAATCCAGCGCAGCGATGGCAGCCCGGTGCGCCAGCTCGTCCAGCCCTTTTTCTTCCAGAAACAGAATACGCTCCCGGAACGCCGTTTCCCGATCCAGGTTTTTCAGACTGAACCGGCTGCCGGTGATGCTGGCGGTGTGCTTGATGTAAGTATAATAGCATTTGCGGGTGGTGACGATCCTTTCGCAGCGGTACACCACCTCATGGATGCGGGATTCGTCCTCATTGATGCGCCCGAGGGGGAAGGTCACGCCGTCAAACAGCTTGCTTTTGAACAGCTTATTGGATACGGTGCAATAGAAATTGGCGTTCGGCTCGGTCAGTTTTTGCAGATACTGCAAATTGGTCACGGTTTCGTTCTTCATCGGCGATGAAAGATTCAACGCGTCGATCGGGTTCCCCTCGCTGTCGGAATAAAACATATTCCCCACCGCCAAATCGGCGTGGTTCTCCTCCAATAAAGCAATCATTTCCGCAAAGGTTTCCGGCAAAATCAAATCGTCGCTGTCCATAAAATAGAGGTATTCGCCCTTTGCCTCCGCCAAAAGGCGGTTGCGCGCGGCGGAAACACCGCCGTTGGGGGTATGGATCACGCGGAAGCGGCTGTCCTTTTCGCAAAATGCATCGGCGATGGCGGCGCTGCGGTCGGTGGAACCGTCGTCCACCATAATGACCTCAAAATCGCCATAGGTCTGGCACGCCACGCTTTCCAGCGTTTTTTCCAGATAATCCTCCACATTGTATACCGGCATCAATACACTGAGCATACGGCACCTCCGAAACAAACGGGGGACGCGGCGGCAGGGTCGCGTCCCCGGGGATTAAAATTCCAGTTTTTCTTCGATATAGGGAATCAGCTGATCCATGGGAAGGCGCACCTGCTCCATGGAATCCCGGTCGCGGACGGTGACGCAGCCGTCTTCGGCGCTGTCAAAATCATATGTCACGCAGAACGGCGTGCCGATCTCGTCCTGGCGGCGATAGCGCTTGCCGATGGAACCGGCATCGTCATATTCCACATTAAAATGCTTCGCCAGGGTTTCATACAGTACCAGCGCAGGCTCCGAAAGCTTTTTGGACAGGGGCAGAACAGCGCATTTCACAGGCGCAAGAGCGGGATGCAGATGCAGCACCGTGCGCAC
>CASFQZ010000095.1 GCA_949296825.1 uncultured Eubacteriales bacterium | reverse complement strand
AAAAAAAGACATCGGGATGATCCGATCAAGTCATCCCGATGTCTTGCCATTCGTTTACTCGTCGTAGGACTCGCAAAGACCCTTTTCATCAAACAAATACGCAGTGGTAATCAGCACTTCTACGCCCTTTTCAATGGTCTTGCGGTCGATATTGTCCCAGGTATCCAACCGGGTATGATAATATCTCGGCGGGCCAGGATCCATGGCAGCATAGCAGGTCGCGGGAATGCCCGCCTGCGTCACCGCTGCCGCGTCGGAAGCACCGGCATAAACACTGGAAAATTCCATATTCAAACCACACATCTCGCCGCCCTTTTTCAACAGGTTGCAGACGCGCTTATCGTGCTTGGTCAGCCCCGACATATCCTTGGCGTAAATCGCCTGCGTATCGTAATCGCGCAGGGTATCGATAGCGATAAAAGCGGTCTCAATGCCGGAGTCCTTCATTTCCTGCGCATGAGCTTTCATAAACGCCTTGGCGCCGCGCAGACCCGATTCCTCACCGCCGGTAGCGATGCAGACCAGATCAGTGTTTTCAAAACGCAGATCGTTGTCCGCCATATACTTCATAACGGCAGCCGCCGCGAACACGCCGCTGAGGTTGTCGTTGGCACCCTGGGCGACGGTTTTGCCGGACAGGAAGAAGAAGAACAGAAAATAGGCAGGGATGAACGCCAGCCCGATGTATGACAAAATCTGCGTCGTCGAATGCTCCGCGCCGAGAATGGTGCCGACGATGGTGGCAATCAACATATAAATCAGCCCGCCGCCTGCGTAGCCAAAGACCGAAAACATCAGAACCTTACCGCCGTAATAGGTCGGACGCCATTCAAAGGAGGAATCGATATGCCCGCCCAGAATCAGACGGCGCTTGGTCTCTCCCGCCGCCTTGCGCACGGCAATCGTATTGCAGGATTTCTTCTTCGGATAAAAAACATCCGTCAGCTGGCGGTAAAACAGGAACTCGCCCAACAGGATGATCAGCGAAATCACCGCCGGAATCAACGCGAACTGCGGCAGCCCGCAGACAAACAGAATAATCGAGATCAGCATCAGCACCGCGTCGATTTTGAACCAACCCATAAACGCGCCGGGATGGGTCTCAAAATCCTCGATATGCGCCTCATCCGCACAGGTTTTAAACTCGCTGAGCATGTACTCCTGCGCTTTGCGCTCCGCCTCGCCCCCACAGGGCCGGGGCCCGATCTCTTTACATACCTTGGTAATCCCGCGAACCGCGAAGTTCGTATATTCCCGCACCTTGGAGGCAAACTGCGGATGGGACTCTGAAGCCTTCATAATGCTCCTCCTTGAAACAAATATGGATTTAGTGTATCATATTTTTTTCCTTTTGTCTATAGAATAAAGAAAAAAAACGCCCTCGACAATTGTTTTTTTGTGAATTTTTATTGCGTTCCCGAACAAAAAAACTGCCTTTGTTAAGAAACAAACAATTCCCTCCCTTTGTTCATTTGGTTTGACAGCGGAAAAATTTCGTAGTATAATAAAATCCGCGAAACGCGGCGGTTCCGCCGCCCCCGACGGGGACAAATTTACAAGATAACAGTACCAAAACAAAAAAAGGGAGGCTGCCCTGTGAAAAGACTGAATATGCGCACCGTCCGGCTGGCGCTGGTATTTCTCGTCGTGCTTGCCGTGCTCTGTTTTTTTATCGGTTTTTTCTTTTCCGAGCGCACCTCGGAAAATGACCATATCATGTCCCCCCTCGCCGAGGTAAACACCACGGCGGCGCCTGCGACCACCGCGCCGGTTCTGACGAGCACCCCCATTGTTTCCCAACCTGCCCAGCCCCCTGCCGATACGACCTCGGTCAACATTCTGGAAAATGAAAATATCGAGCCTCTGCCGGAGGCGGTGACCATTTCCATCAGCGAAACGGAATGGTATTTAACACTGGTCAACGACTGGTACAAAATGCCCGCCGATTATGAAGTAATTTCCGCGCCCGCCGCGCCGGGCAGCGATGTCAAGCTGGACTACCGCGTCGCCGAAGCCTATACCGCCATGTATAACGCGGCGGCAGCCGAGGGGCTTTATCTGACGCCCTATTCCGGTTTACGGTCCTATTCCCGTCAGGAGATCAACTACGAAAACAAGACCCAGCTTTATCGCGATCAGGGCTATAGCGAGACCGAGGCGCGCGCTTTGGCAGCTATGATCATCAAGCCCCCCGGATGCAGCGAGCACAACCTGGGGCTGGCGATGGACATCATCGACACGGCGGATAATTTCTATACCACCGAGGAATATGCCTGGCTGATGGAACACGCCGCCGATTATGGCTTCATCCTGCGTTATCCCAAGGAGAAACAGTATATCACCCGCGTAGAATATGAGCCGTGGCACTGGCGCTATGTCGGCGTCGAGCACGCCCACGCCATCAAAAATTCCGGACTGTGTCTGGAAGAATATTTACAGGCAATCGGCAAAATGCCCCTCCCGCTGGCAGAGGGGTAAACCCCGCAGCAAAATCTGCGGCAAGAAATTAAACGGTCGTATTTCCCTTTGGTACCGCAGCGCCGCTTCTCATCAGAGAGGCGGCGCTGTATTTATATGCCTCATGTCCTTTTCGCCGAAGGGCAAGCAAGGCGGAAGCCGACCGCCGTACATATATTATATCGACGGCTTCTTTTTCTTAAATTTGATATCTGTTTGCTGTTTCTGTAAACTTATTTTGAAAACCCGTCCTTGATTCCAAAAAAAAAACACAGTTCCGCTTTCAGAAAACTATAATGGACTTGTCAAACATTCCCCGCACAATCGGTCGGGCAAGGTCGTTCACCACCCGCGGTCAGGGCTGATGGGGAGACATAACACACAAAAAACAACAAGAAATGAGGTAATCCCTATGAAAACAGCAAAGCACCCTCTGCGGCGAGCTTTGAGTGTGCTGATGGCTCTAACTCTGCTGCTCTCCACCTTCACTTTTGTCATTCCCTTAATGACAGAAGCGATTGGGACCAATGATTATGTCTATGGACATTATTACTATTACCCCCCAAACACAACGTTCATCACCTCGCTCCGCATTGGCACGTACAACAATTCGTGGTGGGGTTCGGGCACCGCAAAAGACCGGGCAAGAGAAGACAATCATCCGAATTTGATCGATTACGATTTAAATAATGGCTCCGGCGGCGCCTATATTTACCTCGCATACCGCACCGGAGCAATCAACGATGCCATTACGTATGTCCGCAACCGCCACGCCGGCGGCTATTCGAGCCCTACCACCGAATTTAATGTAAACGGCTTATATCCATCTTTTTCTGTGGTTAATGGTCGCGAATCTAATGATTTGAATAAAGGCGCAGGCGGCGACTACATCTATATTTTTTACACCAAGGATGCGCAGGCGGGCTTGCCCATTACCGGTATTTATGTTGACACCAACAGTTCCAGAGCGAATTGTCAGACCGTACTGCGTGACAATAGCGGCGAGGCCTCTGACTGCAACAGAAACTGCGGCGGCGATTATATCTATATCCACTTTGATAACACCAGCGCCTATACCGATGTCACAACCCAAATCAACGCGTTAAGAACGGCACGGGATACGGCGGCATCTCTGAACTCGTCGAATTACACCGCCGCCAGCTGGAACGCGCTGCAAACG
Source organism: uncultured Eubacteriales bacterium (assembly GCA_949296825.1). Lineage (GTDB taxonomy): Bacteria > Bacillota > Clostridia > Oscillospirales > Acutalibacteraceae > RGIG2774. The sequence continues at coordinate 1,936 of CASFQZ010000095.1, read as the reverse complement.
GCAGTCAGTAATTCCAACGCGATTTGGAATGCTTATCATGCCAACAAATGGCAGGCGGCAACCTATACGGCGGCTCAGATCACCGACGCCACCGACGCCATCAACAGTGCGCTGGATGATCTGAAGACCACCATCACCCTGAACGCCGCGATCAATGGCGGCAGCTGCACCCCCCAGACCGTGGACCTGACCTGCGGCACCAATACCACCGCAACCTTCCCGGGCGGCAGCTACACCGCAACCAAGGACGGCTATGAATTTTTGGGCTGGAGTACCTCTTCCGCTGCCACCAGCGGTTCAAAGGGCAATCTGTCCGTTCCGCTGAAATCGACGGTTTACGCGATTTTCCGCGCCGAAGTCAGCGGCGCCTTCCACTATATGGCAGCCAATGGCAGCGATGCGACGGAGAACGCGACCGCCTATGTTTACAACAACGGCTCCTCCGCCTCCGTTTCCGCCCCCGCCGCCGGTGAGGCGACAAAGGACGGCAGAACCTATACCTTCTCCGGCTGGGCGGACAGCGCCGACGCCATCGCAGGCAGTATAACCTCCTTCACACCCTCCGTCGGCAGCCCGAAGGATTTTTACGCAACCTACACCACGCCGGTCACCATCACCTATGACGCGAACAACGGCGAAAACGCCCCCGAAGCCACCGTCGGCTCCGTCAGCGCAAACTATAACGCCACCGTGCTGGGTGCCACCGACCTGACCGTATCGAGCGATGTGCCGACCCGCACCGGTTATATCTTCCAGGGCTGGGCAGACACGGCAGACGCAACGGCAGCGCAGTACCAGAGCGGCGCGCAGCTCACCGGCATCAGCGCTGACAAAACCCTGTACGCGGTCTGGACGATCCGGCAATACACCGTCACCTTTGTTCTTGACGGTGAAACCATCAAGACCGAAACCGTCGGCTACGGCGGCAGCGCCACCGCACCCGCCATGAACGCCGCGATTGAAATTGAGAACGATGACACGAACCATTCCGCCTTCCGGGGCTGGGACAAAGCCTTCACCAACGTCACCGAAAATCTGACCGTCAACGCGGTGTATGAAAACGAGGCGCACACCTACGCCGAAGCCCCGACCGAAACCCTGCCCGCCGGCTGCGAAACCGAAGGCTATGAAAAATACGTCTGCGCCGCCTGCGGCCATATCAAAACCGAAATCCTGTCCTCCACCGGGCACTCCTATCAGCATAAATTGCGCCCCTCCACCTGCTCGGTTGCAGGCGTAGAATATGATGAATGCGAGTACTGCGGCGATACCATCAACGAAACGCTGCTGCCGCTGGCGGAGCACAGCTGGGGCGATTGGGAGACCGTAACGCCTGCCGGCTGCGAAACTGAAGGTGAACAGAATCACACCTGCACTGTCTGCGGTGTAACAGAAAATGGAACCATTCCCGCCAAGGGACATACCCCCGGCGAAGCCGTGAAAGAGAACGAAAAAGCTGCCACCTGCCAAGCCGAAGGCTCCTATGAAGAGGTCGTCTATTGCGCGGTTTGCGACGCTGAGCTGAGCAGAGAGACAAAAACCACGGCGAAGCTTCCGCATACGGAAGAAATCATCCCCGGCAAAGAGGCAACCTGCACCGAAGCCGGTTTGACCGACGGCAAGAAATGCTCGGTCTGCGGTGAAGTTTTGGCGGCACAGGAAACCATCCCCGCCAAGGGGCATACGGTTGTAACGATCCCCGGCAAAGCTGCGACCTGCACCGAGACCGGTTTGACCGACGGCAAGAAATGCTCGGTCTGCGGCGAAGTTTTGGCAGCGCAGGAAACCATCCCCGCCAAGGGGCATACCGAGGTTATCCTTCCCGGCAAAGAGGCGACCTGCCCCGAAGCCGGGGAGAGCGAGCCATTCGTGCCGTCGGGCAGACCGGGTTCGGTGCCGGGCGCCGCGTGGCCGGGGCGGAGGACCGAGGTCTGCC
>CASFQZ010000094.1 GCA_949296825.1 uncultured Eubacteriales bacterium | reverse complement strand
TATTTTTCCGTTCTTTCCACGGATAATGGAACGCAGCTTTCCAATCCCTCTTCACAAAATGTAAGGGCTTTGGGAGCGTTGTTGACAGCAGAGGAAAAAACACTGCGCGCGTTTTGCGGCGCGAATGGGGCGCAGGCGCCGAGGCGAATGCAGCGCCATCCTCGTTGCCGAGGATGAGCTTTACGCGCGAGACCGGCTTCTGGCGCGGCAGAACTGAAAAAACCCCGTTTCTCAGCGAGGAGAAACGGGGTTTTTCTTAGGAGGGTCAAAACAGCTGGTTCAGATCGTCCATAATATCCATCATTTCCAGCAGCTCGACCTTCTGGCAGGTGGATTCGTGGGCGTGCATGATTTCTTCCGGCTCGGCGGTGAAGTTGTCAAAATCCAGCTTTGTGGTCCGGCTGTCGTCGGACTGCCAGATGCTCAAAAGGTTCGCGCCGTCGAAGTAATAGGTTTCGGTTGTCTCGCCGGTGGTTTTGGCATAGGCGGTTACGGCTTTGCCGTTCAGCTCGGTTTCGGTTCTTTCATAGCCTTCGTCCAGCAGGGCGGCGGGCTTTTTCAGCTGGACCATTTCCTTCGCCAGCTCCTCGCGGATGGCGTTCAGATCCAGCGGCTCGCTGCCGGGGTCCATGCTATTCATAATGCGGTTGAGCGCGTCGATATCCTCCATGGTCATGACACAGTAACGGGCGGACGGCTCGTGGATAAAGCGCATTCCCTCGTTGGAAAGCATCATCCCGACAGAGGAGTCGCCGTTGCGCAGGGAGAAGAACAGCTCGTCACCGTTTTGCCCCAGCCCCATGGTGGTGCCGTCGGCGGTGGTTTCGTAGTAACAGCGGTCGTAATAGGTCAAGCTCTCCAGATTCAGCGCGCCGCGCAGGATCAGACGGGCGTCGGCGGTGGTGATAACGCCGTTGGCGTCGACATCCGCTTTGATCTTTTGCTGCTCGTCATAGGGGTCCAGATCCAGCGCGAAGCGCAGCACCATGCGCGCGTCGTCGGTACGGGTATTGCCGCTTTCGTTGACATCGCCGACCAGGGCGAAGGCGGGCAGTACGAACAATTGGGCTGCCAGCAGCGCGGACAGAACGATGGCGGACAGTTTTTTCAATCGATATTTTATCATGCTTGATCTCCTTTGCTTGTTTGCTGCTTTTAGTATAATGGTTTTTTTGCTGTTTTGCAAGGGGTAGTTCTTGTCAGGATTGTAAATTGTTTACCAGCGGTTGTCCGAATGCTCACAGAAGGCGGTCATGTTTTCAATAGACAGCACGGTGCCGTCGTCCAGCACGGCAATGCCGTTCCATTTGCCGAAAACCTGATGGCAGCGGTTGCCGACCAGTCCCAGCACCCGGGAGGAGGTGTAATTGTCGTATTCCGGCGTCATGGTCATCTCAAAGCGGCGGTCGTCGGAGTGAAAAACCCAGGGCTTCATCGGATCTCCCGGGTCGTAATCGAGGGAAACCGCGCCGATTTTGTGGGCTTTCCCGTCATAAAAGAGCATATTTTCGCTGGCGGCGCTCATATCGCCGAAGCCCCAGCCGATCTCAAAGCCGAAAAGCCTGCCGTCCGGCAGCAGCGTCGAGCCGTTGCCCCAGTACCAGTCCTCGTGATAGGGCCAGACGCCCCGCCCCCAGTCCAGCACGCCGAAGGCGGTTTTTGGGTCAAAAGCAATGGTTTGATTTTCAATGCAGACGGTCCCCCGGACGGGCATACAGTTTATTTTCTGGTTCAGATAAAAATGCCCGTTTTGCTTGAAGGGCACCGCCATGGTCAGAGATTCCAGATCTTTTTTGACGAAAAGGGTCAGATCGCAGCAGAAATCCTTCCCGCCTGCCTTGCCCGCAGCGTGAAGGACCCGTTTTTCCTCGGTGACATCGGCGCGCAGCAGGAAATTTTTGTTCTGCACCCGGAGGCTGTGGGGACGGTTGGCGTCCTCGGGCAGGTGCATCCTGCCCAGTGTCAGCAGCGAGACTTTGGCGGTCTCAAGCTTTTTGCCGGTCGCGCGGTCAAACAGACAGAAGCTGCCCGCGCCGCCCATGGAAATATCGGCAAAGGTGATCTGGACGGTGTAGCGCGGGTCGGAGATCTGATAAAAATCCCACTCCTTGATCCGCAGCTGCGGCGCGCGGATGTCCTTCCGGCGGTAGATATAGTAATTCTTTTTGCAATAGCCGGGCTGGGCGACGTTGCCGCTTTGGTCTAAAAGTCGGGTGGGGGATGTGATTTCCCGCTGCATGAAAAAAACCTCCTTCAAGCAATGGATAAAAAAACGGGCAAACCGCAGTCTGCCCGTTGGGAAGAGACCGGATCAAAATCCGGAGAAGAAATTCTTAAACAGATTGATGATCATGCGGAAAATACGGAACAGCCAGGTGAAGATGGTATTCGTCTGGTCGGCGGTAATGCCCTGCACCATCATTTCCACGGAGTTGGCGGTCATCACTTCGCCGTCCACGCGATAGACTCTGCCGCAGAGGATGTAGGAATCGTCGTTTTCGGGGACGTTATCCTCTTCGTTGTCAAAGAAGTCGTAGACATAATAGACCTCGTTGCGGGCGCGGTGCTGATAGATATTGGCTTCGTGATAGACCTGATCGGCGGCGTCCAGCGGCGGCAGGGGAGAGTTGGGCACCGTGGAGGCAAAGACCTTGACCAGCAGCGGATACTCTTCCTGGTTAAAATCGTCCACGCTGGTGTCTACGGTGGTCAGGCACTCGCGGTAGCCGTCCTGCACCAGAAGCTTGACATAGAAATCCTGCCCATAGACGCCGTTATGGCGCTCGTAAATCGCCGCAGGATCGGGATCGACATAATCGCCGTCGACATTTACGATCTGATTGCGGGTGAAGGAATAGAGGTTATAGCCCTCTTTGGTGTTGGTGGCGGGGAAGGTGACCTTGATGCGGCGCAGATCAAAGTTCGGGTAACCCGCATCGGGGGTCGGGATCTCCAGAAGGTAGCTGTAGTCCATCGGCAGCACGTAGCGCCCGGTGCTTTCATTGGCGGTGATGACGGCGCCGTTGGCGGTGACGGTGACCTTTTGGATGAATTTATCGTCCATCTCGACGGTGAACTCAAAGAAGGCTTCGTCAATGCCGGTGATTTCGCCGTTTTCATCGGGTGCGCCGTATTTGGACATATCGTAGCTGATGGTGTAGTCAACGTCCGGGTTGGCGCTGTCGTCGCCATGCTTACAGAAGATCACGGTCGGGTGCTCGGTGCACTCGGGCTTAACCGGGGGGATGCCGTCGGTGGGATCGGGATCCTCGGGCATGGGGATATGGTCGCCGTTGCACTTGACGGCGGCGGTGTATTGCAGCGTATCGTTGCCCAGCTCATCCTTCATATAAACAAAGGGGAGGGTGATGGATTTGCCGCCGGCGGCGGACGCCGTCAGACCGACGATACCGGTCAGCATGGCAAGCGCCAGCAGCACGGAAATTATTTTTTTCATCGCGGGAACCTCCAAAAATCAAAGCTTCGCCCCAAAGGGGGATATCAATACAGCTTCATTATAATGAATTTGCACAGATTTGTCAAGGGACGGGGCGGCGGCAGGGACAAATTTACGGATTGTTCAACTTTCCTTGACGCGCTTGCAGTAAGCGAACGCGGCGGGGTCGAGTGTTCAATTTTTGTCTGCGCCCCGCAAAATGGGGCTTGACCTTTTGGGATAAAACGTATATAATAGATAAAAGCAGTGAGCCTAATTTCTGTCATGCGGCGTGTGGGTCCTGTGCGGCGGAGCGCCGTGAACCATGTCAGGCGGGGAACCGAGCAGCATTAAGCGGTATGCCCGTGCGCCACAGTCCGCCTGCACGACGCATGACAGAGCTTAGGCTTCTTTTTTTGGAACGGAGGTGCGGCATGTATCAGGCGCTTTATCGCAAATATCGCCCCGGCGTGTTTGCCGATGTGGTCGGTCAGCCTCAGGTCACCAGGATCCTCGCCGGAGAAGTGGCGGCGGGGCGGCTCTCCCATGCCTATCTGTTCACCGGCTCGCGCGGCACCGGTAAAACCACCTGCGCGCGCATTTTTGCCAAGGCGGTCTGCTGCCTGTCGCCCAAAAACGGCGACCCCTGCGGGCAGTGTGAGATCTGCCGGGGCATTGACAACGGCAGTATGCTGGATTATTCCGAGCTGGACGCCGCCAGCAACCGCAGCATCGAGGACATCCGCCGCATCCGGGATGAGGCGTATCTGGCTCCGGCGGCGGCGAAATACCGCATTTTCGTTTTGGACGAAGTGCATATGCTGACCAACGAGGCGTTCAACGCCCTTTTGAAAATATTGGAGGAGCCGCCGGAGCACGTGATTTTTATTCTGGCGACCACCGATGTGCAGAAGCTGCCCGGTACGATTCTTTCGCGCTGTCAACGCTTTGATTTCACCCGCATCGAGCCCTCCGTCATCGCCGGGCGGCTGGTGGAGATTGCCGCCGCCGAGGGCAGGACCCTGACAGAGGACGGCGCGGCGCTGATTGCCGGCGTAGCGGACGGCGCCATGCGTGACGCCCTCTCGGTGTTGGACCGCTGCATGAGCGAAGACGGCGTGCTGGACGCCGGAGTCATCGCCGCCGTGGTGGGGCTGGCGGGCAGGGACGCGCTGTTCCGTCTGTCGGACGCCATCGCCGCCGGGGATCTTGCCGCGGCGATCCGGTTGACCGATTCCTTTTATCAGGCGTCCTGTGACGGCGAACGGCTGTGCCGGACGCTGCTGGAGCATTTTCGCAATTACATGATCGTCAAAACGGTGGAGGACCCGTCGGACCTGTTGGTCTGCACCCGGGAGGAGCTGGCGAGGTACCGCCGGAGCGCTGCCGCCGTGCCGCTGGAAACGGTGCTTTTCTGGATCGACCAGCTGGGTGAAGCCGCTGAGCGGCTGAAAAAAAGTACCGGCAGCCGGGCGGAAACGGAGATGGCGATCCTGCGCCTGTGTTTGCCCCGGGCGGCGTCGTCCGCCGACGCACTGCGCGCCCGGCTCGCCCAGCTGGAGCAAAAGGTCGGCGCGCTGCGTGCGGGACCGGCCGCTTTTGTGCCGGCGGCTGCGGAGGGATCGCAGCCCTCCGCCGCAAAAGCGCAGACTCCGGCGCTTTCCGGAGAACCGGCGGAGAAGATTCCGGCAGAAACACCGCCCGTTGACGACGCGCCGATGACACCGCCTTTCGAGGGGGCGGCAATGCCCTTTGAGGAGGACGACGCGCCGATGGCGCCGCCTTTCGAGGGGGCGGCAATGCCCTTTGAGGAAGACGACGCGCCGATGGCGCCGCCTTTCGAGGGGGCGGCAATGCCCTTTGAGGAAGACGATGCGCCGATGGCGCCGCCCTTTGAGGGGGCGCCGCTGCCCTTTGCCGATGCTTCGCCGGAGCCGCCGCAGACCGGCGCGAATGTCCGCCTGAACGAGGGAAGTTTCCCCCAGTGGACGGCAATTTGCGACGAAGCGAAACGGCTCTCGCCGCCGATGATCGGTCTGGTGGACGGTTCCTCTGCGGTGTTAAACGGCGACACGCTGGTCGTTTCTTCGATCAATCCGCTGTTTCATTCGATTGTTGCAAAAAATGAAGAGATGCGCAAGGTTTTATTGCGGGCGATCCAGAATATCACCGGTAAAGATTTGCGCATGAAAATAGTATAAAACAAAAAAGAAAGGAATTTACCCATGAAAGCAAGAATTCCCGGCGCGCCCAATCAGGCGAATATGATGAAGAAAATCCAGGAAATGCAGGAAAATATGCAGAAGAAGCAGGAAGAGGTCGAAAATACCGAGTTTTCCGCTTCCGCCGGCGGCGGCGCGGTGGAAATCACGGTCAACGGCAAGCATGAGCTGCTGGCGGTAAAAATCAACCCCGAGGTCGTTGATCCGGAGGAGACCGATATGCTGGAGGATCTGGTGCTGGCGTGCGCCAATGAGGCGCTGCGCAAGGCGAGCGAGACGATGGATCGGGAGATGGGCAAATTTACCGAGGGGATGCCCTCCATTCCCGGATTGTTTTGAGTCGGCAAAGGAGGGATGACCCATGGCGCAGGGCGCAACGGCGCTGAAAAAACTGGCGGACCGCTTCGCGCGGATGCCGGGCATCGGCAGAAAGACCGCCCAGCGCATGGCGTATTATATCACCTCTTTGCCGAAGGAGGAGTCCGCCGCTTTGGCGCAGGCGATTCTGGATGCGAGCCGGAAGGTGCGCCGCTGTTCGGTTTGCTGTGATCTGACCGAGGAGGAGCTCTGCCCCATCTGCGCCGACGAGAGGCGCGATCACGGCGTGATCTGTGTGGTGGAGCAGCCCCAGGATCTTTTGGCGATCGAGCGCACGCGGGACTATCGGGGCGTTTATCATGTGCTGCACGGCGCGATCTCGCCGCTGGACGGCATCGGTCCCGACCAGATCACCGTTAAGCCGCTGATGGCGCGCATTGCCGCCGGCGGCGTAACGGAAGTGATCATGGCGACCGACTCCGACACCGAGGGCGAGACCACCGCGCTCTATCTGTCGCGGCTTATCAAGCCCTTTGGGGTCAAGGTCACGCGCCTTGCCTACGGCATTCCCGTCGGCTCCGATTTACAGTACGCCGACGAGATCACCCTGTCGCGCGCCATGGAGGGCAGGCGGGAGCTGTAAAGCGTTTGGAATTTCTTTGTTGAATTTTATATAAAAGGCTGTGATTGATATGGAAAAGAAGTATGCGATCACCTATGACATCGGCACCACCGGCGTAAAATGCTGCGTATTTGCCCTGTCGGATCAGGTGGAAATCCTGGGCTTCGCCTCGGCGGGGTACCAGCTGTTTGTGTTCCCCGACGGCGGCGCGGAGCAGGACCCGGACGAATGGTGGAGCGCCATGTGCTCCACAACGCGCATTGCTCTGGGCACGGCGGGCATCCAGCCTTCGCAGATTGAGGGCATTTCCTTTTGCTCACAGATGCAGGGACTGGTGCTGGTGGACAAGGAGGGCAAGCCGGTCCGCCGCGCGATGAGCTATATGGATCAGCGCGCCCGGGAGGAGCTGAAAAAGGGCATTGCCTACGGTCCGCAGATTGCCGGCGCGAACATCTCCAAGCTGCTGAAATCCTTACAGATCACCGGCGCGGTTGCCGCTTCGGTCAAGGACCCGGTCTGGAAATATAAATGGGTCGAAGCCCATGAGCCGGAGAACTTCAAGAGGGTATATAAATGGCTGGACGTCAAGGAATATCTGATCTGCCGCATGACCGGCGAATTTGTGATGACCACCGACTCCGCCTTTGCGACGCTGCTTTATGACATCCGTAAGGGGAAGGAGGGCTGGAGCCGGGAAATCTGCAAGATGCTGGGTGTAAATTTTGACCATCTGCCCGAGATCAAGCCCTGCACCGCCAGGGTCGGCGTGCTGCGCAAGGAGCAGGCGGACCAGCTGGGTCTGGTGGAAGGCATCCCGGTCTTCGGCGGCGGCGGCGACGCTTCGCTGATCGGCGTGGGTGCCGGTTCGGTGGGGCTGGGCGATACCCATATTTATTCCGGCACCTCCGGCTGGGTGTCTACCGTCACCGACAAGAGCGTGGTTGACGCTTCCGCAATGATCGCCGCCATCGTCGGCGCGGACCCGGGCAAATACATTTATTTTGCCGAGCTGGAAACCGCCGGCAAGTGTCTGGAATGGGTCAAGGACCATCTGGCGCTGGATGAGATCGATATTTATCTGGAAAAGACCCATGTGGCGGACAGCTACGAGTCCAAATATACCAGCCTTTACGATTATATGACCGACGTTATTTTGCAGGTCCCCGCCGGCAGCGGCGGCGTGATCTTTACCCCGTGGCTGCACGGCAACCGCTGTCCCTTTGAGGACCCGAACGCCCGGGGGATGTTCTTTAACATCAGCCTGGAGACCGGCAAATCGGAGCTGATCCGCGCGGTGGTTGAGGGGGTCTGCTATCATCTGCGCTGGTTCATCGAGACGGAAAACAAAAAGGTACCGGTCAGCGATACCATGCGTTTTGTCGGCGGCGGCGCGCTGTCGCGCGCGACCTGTCAGATCCTGGCGGATGTGACCGGGAAGCGCATCGAGGTCGTCAAGAGCCCGCAGAACGTCGGCGCGGTCGGCGCGGCGGTCGTTGTGGCGGTGGGTCTTGGGATCATCCACAACATCGGCGATGCGAAAAAGCTGATCCCCGCCGAAAAAACCTATCTGCCCAACCCCGAGGTCAAGCCGGTCTACGACAGACAGTATGAGGTCTATAAGAACCTGTATAAAGCCAATAAAGCCAATTTCGCCGCCCTGAACGGCTGAGAAAGGATATAAAAATGCTGGAACGAAACGATATGATGAGCGCCCTGTATAAGGGGCTGGGCGAGCCGATGGAGAAATACGGCTTCGCGCCGGTGTTTCCCGAGGGCGTCAAAGCCAACGAGCTGCCTCTGAAGGAGCGGGAGAAGGACGCCTGCTTTATTGATTATACGGGCAAAAGCGGCAAGCTGCGCCTTCTGTACAGCGAGGGGAAGATTTTCCTTTTGCTGGGGGAGCTCGACGCGCCGGACGAGGACGACAAGGCGTTCAAGAAGCTTTCGACTTCGCTGATGCTGCTGGACGAGTACGACGAAAAGGATACGCGCTCGGTGCTCAATGAGCTGAGCGACACGCTGGAGGATAACTTCGGCAAAAAGGATCTGGCAAAAAAGAACAATAAAATGCCCGCCACGGTCTCCAAATCGGCAGCCAAAAGCGGCGCGATGAATTACGATCCGCTGACGCTGGGCAGCCGCATCGTCGGGGTTTATCCCCATCTGAAGGCGGCGTTCAAGGAGAATCTGGAGGCGTACGGCGAGTTTTTGCCGGAGGATTTCTTTGTCAACCACGGCAACGAGCCGATTTTGCAGACCATCCGGGACAATGAGCCCAAGCAGATGAAAAAGCTGTTTAACCAGCTTTGCGATATTTACGACAATGGAACCAACGAGACGCAGAATCTGATCGCCGTGACCATTCTCGGATCGATACAAAACGACGCGGTGATGATGAAGAATATCATGCCCTATCTGAGCGACGCCATGGTGGAGCCGGTGGTGGAGGTCAACAAGCTGCTGGAAAAAAGCAAGAGCGCGCGCAGACGGCTGGAAAATCCGCCCAAATATAAGCCGAAGAAAAAGAAAAGCTTTGTTTCTTCGGCATTGGGACAATAAAACGAGGTGGTAAAGATGCGTTTTTCCTATTTACCGGCGGGCGTATGCTCGCGAGAAATTCAATTGGACATTTCCGACGACGGGAAGACGGTGAAACAGGTGATGTTTATCGGCGGCTGCAGCGGCAACACCCAGGGCATCGAGAAGCTGGTCGCCGGTATGCCGGTGAACAAGGTCATTGCCAAGCTGAAGGATATTCGCTGCGGCACCAAAGAGACGTCCTGCCCGGCTCAGCTGGCTGAGGCGCTGGAATGCGCCAAAAAGCGCATGGCGCTATTGCCGAAGCAGCCCAAGGAATGAAAAAGTTCGTTTCATGGAACGTCAACGGTCTTCGCGCCGCCCGGAGCAAGGGGTTTGACGAGTTTTTCCGGGCGGCGGACGCCGATGTTTTCTGCGTGCAGGAGACCAAGCTGCAGGCGGGGCAAACCGATTTTGCCCCGGAAGGATATTTTTGTTACTGGAATTATGCCGAAAAAAAGGGCTATTCCGGTACGGCGGTTTTTGCCAAAAACGAGCCTCTCTCGGTGTCCTATGGCATGGGCATCCCCGCCCACGATACCGAGGGGCGGCTGATTACGCTGGAATATCCGGAGTATTATTTTATAACCGTTTACACGCCCAACGCCCAGCGGGAGCTGACAAGGCTCGACTATCGGATGGCGTGGGAGGAGGACTTTTTTGCCTATCTTTCGGAATTGCAGGCAAAAAAGCCGGTGATCTTTTGCGGCGATCTGAATGTCGCCCATCGGGAGATCGATTTGAAAAATCCGAAAACCAACCGGGGCAGCGCCGGGTTCACCGATGAGGAACGGGGCTGTTTTTCGCGGTTATTGAACGAGGGCGGTTTTGTGGACACCTTCCGCGCCCTGTATCCGGACCGGGAGGGCGCGTACAGCTGGTGGTCCTACCGCTTCCATGCCCGCCAGACCAACGCCGGGTGGCGCATTGATTATTTTCTGGTCAGCGGCGCCCTGCGGGATAAGATATGCGAAGCGGCGATTTTAGCCGATGTAACCGGTTCGGACCATTGCCCGGTCGAGCTGATTTTAGATCTATGATAAAGGAGCGAGCGTTTTGAGCAAACTCAGTCTGGTGGCGAACGCCGCCTGGTTTTTGTCCAGCCATCTGCCCGCGCTGAAAAAACTGGAAAAATTAAAGGCAGCGGGCAGGCAGGAGGAAAAATACCAGATACTGAACCCGATGGTTGACAGGCTCTGCGACGAGGGGCTGCGCTGGACGGGGCTTTCGCTGGAAATCGAGGGCAGGGAGAATATCCCTGCGGAGACGGTGGTCTTTGTCGCCAACCACCAGAGCGGCATTCTGGACGCGCTGGTGATGCTGAATCTGGTGAAGGAGCACCGCCCCTGCGGCTTTATCATGAAGGAGAGCCTGGGCAAAATCCCGCTGGTGCGCGGCTGGACGAAGATGATTGACTGCGTGTTTGTGGACCGGGAAAATCCCCGCGACGCGGTCCGCGCCCTGAACGAGGCGTCGGACCAGCTGGCGCAGGGCATTAGCATGGTGATTTTCCCCGAGGGGACGCGCACCCGCCGCTGGCCCGTGATGGGAGAGTTCAAAAACGGCGCTTTTAAGATTGCGCAAAAAAACAGAACGCCCATCGTGCCGGTGGTCATTTATGATACGGGCATCCATATGGAATCCGCGCCGGACGGCAAGCTGCACGGCGGTACGGTGCATATGAAGGTGCTGCCGCCGGTACATACCAGCACCATGGATCGTAAGGAGTATAAAAACCTTGCTTCGCTGCTGCATGAGCAGATTGAAGGAGAGATGAAAGCCCGGTTCGGCGAAAAATACCGCGCGCCGGAGGCGTAAAGTTCAATAAAAGCATCGTAAAAAGCCGCTCCCTTGCCGGAAAGAACCGGCAGGGAGCGGCTTTGTTTTTATGATGCGGCGGGGCTTAGCCCTTTGCCATTGCGCCGACCAGCATCATATATTCGCCGATCTGGGCGCCGAACTCCGGCGCGCCCTCCATGATCAGCTTTTTTGAGCGGGTGGATTCAAGCATATCGTCGGTGGAAAGCAGGATGCCCAGGGCGCTGTCCAGCGAATCGAACCGCATGGTGAAGAAGGGCATGGCGCGTTTGTAGACGCCCCTGCCCGCCTTGGTCTTGCCCGCCTTGACGCGGATATAGGCGGAAACCGTCGGCTCATTGTCCACCGCCCAGGCGTAGACGCGGTCGGGGCTTTTCAGCGCCCATTCGTGGACCGCCTCATGCCCGTTCTTGTTCAGCTGGCTGATGCCGCTGGACAGGAGGTAGAACATGCATTTGACCATCAGGCGTTTGGTTTCTTCGTCCTTGGGCGCCTCGTTGGCGCTTAACAGCGAGGACATTTTCAAAAGCGCCATCAGGAAATTGACGAAATAGACCGGATGCCTGGCAACGCCCTTCATTTTGGGCATGGTTGCCGGACCGATTTTTCCTTTAAAGAAGGCGTTCAGCGCTTCCACGCTCTTGAACTCCAACTCCACAAAGGGTTTTGGATCGATTTTGTTGCAATGGACGATCCATTCGTCGCAGTTGACCTGAAAATGCGTCGCGTACTTGCCGCCGGGGGCGTCCGGATCCAACGCGCTGACCTGATAGATACAGTGGGTGGCGGCGAACATTTTTTTGAGGCTGGGCGTATCGGCGACAATGACCTTCAAAAGCGGAACCGCCGCGTTGAGGAATATTTTATTGGTCAGAAGTTCTTCTTTGGATGCCATATCGTTCCTTCCTTTCTGCGGTTCCCGTGGTTATGCTTCGTCGTCCCAGTCGTCGTCTTCCTCAAAGTCCATCTTCATCAGGTCACGGACCGCGTTGATGATGCCGTTGGAATCGATGCCGAGCATATTCATGATGTCCTCATGTAAGCCGATGGGGGCGAACTGATCCTGGATGCCGAGCTTTTTGAAAGCGCAGCCCTTGCCGGACTCCACGACGACCTCCGCCACGGCGGAACCCAGACCGCCGATGACATTGTGGTCCTCCACGGTGATGATGCGGCGGGTATCCATGACCGCCTTGAGGATCGCGTCGCGGTCGATGGGCTTGATGGTGTGCATATCCAGCACGCGGACCTTCAGACCGTCGTTGACCTCAAGGAATTTCGCCGCTTCAAAGGCCTGGAACACGCAGGAGCCGGTGGCGATGATGGTCAGGTCGCTCCCCTCGTTGACGGTGACCGCTTTGCCCAGCGCAAAGCCGTAATTGGCGTCTTTGTAAAGGACCCGGTCAAAGCCGCGGTTGATGCGGATATAGAAGGGACCGGGGGTGTTGTAGGCAGCCATGACCGCGTTATAGGTCTCATAGCCGTCCGCCGGGCAGATCACCGTCAGGTTGGGGATACCCCGGGTGACGGCGAAGTCACAGATGGCGTGGTGGGTGGAGCCCGCTTGACCAAAGGAGGTGCCGGAATGGGTGGCGATGACCTTGGCGTTGACGTTCTGGTAGCACAGATCGGTGTGCAGCTGGTCCGCCGCGCGCAGGGAGGTGAACACCGAGAAGGAGGACAGGAAGGGAACCAACCCCGCTCTCGCCATACCGGCGGCGATGCCGAACATATCCTGCTCTGCGATGCCGACATTGAAGAACCGGTCGGGGAACTCCTTCTGGAAGTCGCCGATCTTGGTGGATTTTGCCAGATCGGCGGTCAGGGCAACGACTTCGGGATGGGCTCTGCCCAGCTCGACCAGCGCCTGCCCGTAAATTTCAGCCGTAGACAATGAGGTCGAATCGACCGCTGTATAAGTTAACGCGCCTGCCATTGCTTACTGCGCCTCCTTTTCAACTCTCGCGACCCTCGCCGCGTAATATTTCTCAAGACTTGCTTTCGCCTGGTTGTATTTTTCCTCATTGATGGCGCCGTAGTGCCACAGATAGTTGCCCTCCATAAAATCAATGCCCGCGCCCTTTTTGGTGTGCAGGATGATCATGACGGGCTTGTCGGTCTTGTTCGCCAGAGCAAAATCGATGGCGTCGCAGATCTCTTTGATGTTCTGCCCGTCAATGTCCTTGACGATAAAGCCGAAGGCAGCCCATTTGTCGGTAAAGGGTTCGAGCTTCATAACATCCTCGGTCTTGCCGTCGATCATGCACTCGTTGCGGTCCACGAAGGAGATCATGTTGGTGACCTTGAAATGGGAGGCAGCCATGGCGGCTTCCCAGTTGGAGCCTTCGTCGCACTCGCCGTCGCCCAAAAGGCAATAGGTGATATAATCCTTGCCCAGCACCCGCGCCGCCAGCGCCGTACCGACGGCGATCGGCAGACCATGTCCCAGCGAGCCGGTGGACGCGTCCACGCCCACGACCTTATTGGAGTCCAGATGAATGCCCATCTTGGAGCCGGAGAGGTTAAAGGTTTTCAGCATTTCCGGATCGTTGAAGCCCAGATCACAGAGCACCGGCGCATAGGCAATGCCCGCGTGACCCTTACTGAGGATGAAACGGTCGCGGTCGGGCCACTGCGGCTCGTCAACCCGAATGTGCATGTATTTGTGATACAGCACCGTCAGAAGGTCCATGCAGCTCATGCCGCCGCCGATGTGGCCGCTGCCCGCCCAAGAGGTGGTGTCCAGACACAAAAGCCGAAGCTCGTGCGCCTTTTTCTCCAGAGCAAGCCATTCCTGTTTGCTTAAAGACATATTGCGTATTCCTCCTTGTGTTGGCATCCTTTCGGCGTCAGAATCCCTTGGCAGAATATACGCAAAGGGGGAAATGAGCGCCGAAAATTTTATGCAAATACACTATTATCTTACTATAAAATGTGACAAAAGTCAAGGATTTCCTTTCAAAAAACGCCGCGAACGGAAAATCGTCCGCGGCGCAGGGAGATCGGGGGATTAAAACAGCTCGGGGTGGTTTTTGGCGACGACCTTGAACGCCTCGTCGGCGACCTCGGCGGTCAGGCTGATGTCCTCGTCGGTCAGGGAGGCGTTGAGGAAATGGTTGTGGTGGCTGGTCATAAAGATACCGCGCCTGACCATTTCGGAGATCCATTCCTGATGCAAAAGCAGCGAATCGTCGTTGGCGATGCGCAGATAGAACAGCGCCGGTTCGCCGGAAACGCGCAGGTCAAAGCCGTTGTTTTCGGCAGCGGCTTTCAGCGCGCCGGTGACCTTCAGCGCCTTTTCGCGCAGCAGAACCGGCAGGTTGAGCTGTTTCATTTTGTTGATGCAGGCGATGCCCGCCGCAAAGGGGACGGCGCTCATCCAGTAGCTGCCGGTATAGGACAGGCTGCTGACGGCGGATTTCATAAAGTCCTTGCCGCACAGGCAGGAGACGTTCCAGCCGTTGGCAATCGCCTTGCAGAAGCAGATCATATCCGCCTCAAAGCCGTAGAAATGATCCGAACCGGCGGTGTCCAGGCGGAAGCCGGCGCGCACGTCGTCGATGATCAGCACAATGCCCTTTTCGGTGCAGAGCTTGCGCACCTTCTGCCAATAGCCATCGGCGGGCAGGACATTGTCGGCGAAGTTGCCGTGCAGGTAGGGGGTGGAGATAAAGGCGGCGATCTCGCCTTCGTTCTCGGCTACGACCTTTTCCACCTGCTCAAAATCGTTCCAGTCCACATAGAGGTTATTCGCCACATCCTCGGGGATGACGCCGGGGTAATCGACCTTCTGGGTCCAGGGGGCGACGCCGTGATAAAAGCCGTTGACAAAGATGATCTTTTTGCGGTGGGTGGCGGCGCGGGCAGCCATGATGGCGGCGGTGGTCACATCGTTGCCGTTCTTGGCGAAGAACGCCCAGTCGGCGCAGTTGACGGTATCGACCATCAGCTCCGCCAGCTCGACCATTTTATAGGAGGGCGAGGTGGTGCAGTTGCATTTTTTGACCTGCTCCAGGGCGGCGGCGTCCACGTCGGGGTCGTTATAGCCCAGCACATTGGGACCGTAGGCGCACATATAGTCGATAAAGCGGTTGCCGTCCACATCCCAGAAATAGGAGCCCTGCGCCTTGTCACCGAACAGGGGGAAGGAGCTGACGGGGATGAAGCAGCCCTCGGCGGGACCCAGGTGACCGTAAACGCCGGAGGGGATGACCCTGGTGGCGCGGTCGAACCACTGACGGCTCTTGTCGTAGGAATTGATTTTGGAAGCCATGTGATTATCCTCCTTCTTATGCCAGATACAGCGCGACGCGGTCGAGAATGCGGTTGACGTTATCGACCATCGAGATCATGCCGCCCATGCGGATATCGCCGGTGCCGATGCAGGCGACAGCGTTGATCTTGCCGTCAAACAGCGCCCGCGCCAGCTTCATATCGCGGAATTCCATGATGGCGCGATAGGTTGCGGCAGGCTTTTTCAGGGTGAGCATATGGTGATCCTCCACGCGGATGATCGCGCCGGGACCGTCCTTAATGCAGACGCTGATGTCGCCGTCGGGGATCAGATGGGCGCTGAATTTGCCGATCTGGTCCTGATTGCCGATCTGGGCGATGGCGACCGCGATGGTGTAGAGCATTAAAGTGGTGCTTTTGTCAAAAAATACAGGGTCCGCCAGATCTTCCTCGCTGGCGCGCATATACTTTGTCAGCAGGTCCGTCAGCGGCACGAAGCATTTGAGCAGGAATTTGATGTGCTGAAAGCCCTTGGACGGGATGGGCGTGACGGTGCCGTCGATCATGCCGTTGAATTTCTCACAGGAAGAGAAGGGCAGCAGGATGTCGCAGTTTGAAAGACCGTCCTCCATGCGGCAGCGGCCGTTGGGGAAGAAGGTCAGCGTCGCCGAGGGACCGCCCTTGACCTGAAAGCCGATGGCGATGGGCTTTTTGTTGGTCAGCAGCGCGCGGGCGCCCTCATCCAGTTAGCATAAATTCTCCAGCGTTCCGAGGACGGCGTATAAATTGATATAAGCCAAGGTCCTGGCGTCGGGTCTTGAATCCACCATTGCGAATTCCTCCTTTGGTTCTTAACGTTTTTGCCGGATGCAAAAATCTGTTTATATTTTACCATTAAAAATGGATAAAGTCAATGCAAAACGACAGGCTCAAGCGGGAAAAACCGTCGATTTTTCGTCAGGTATCGATTTGTTCCAGCACTTTTGGCAAAATGACGCCCTTGATCAGCGTTTCCATTGCGAAGGAATTTTCCACCCGGCTCATATTGACCCGCTCGTCGGGATCGGCGGCGGCGACGGAATCCAGCTTGCCCTCCTCGTCGATCAGGAAGCAGCGGCGCAGCGTGTCGGCGGAGCGCAATAGCCTGCCGCTGCCGTCGGTTGTGCCGTTCCACTCCAGCACATAATTCTGCCCGGTGTTGGGGACGGAATAAAAGGCGGTCAGGCGGGCGGCGGGGATATTGTAATCCCGGGAAATCTGCTGTATCCAGGCGTTGTCCGGGTCGTTGTCCACGATCATCGTGCCGTTGGCTTCTGGCAGCGTTTCGGGCAGGGTGGGGGAGACTTCGTTTGCTGTCGGCGTTTCCGGCGCGGTAGTGGGGATAGAGATCGAGGCGGACGGGACTGTGCTGCCGGTGGTGGGGACTGTGCCGCCGGCGGTGGGGACCGGCGCAGTGGTGGCGGCAGGGGCGGAGGAAGGGGCGCCCTGCAGGCTGCTCAGATAGTCGTAAAGGGAGACGTAAGGGTCGATGGTGGTCTGGGCGGGGGTGGTTTGTCCCCGCTGGTCGGAAAGCAGCAGCGCCATGCCCAGTGCCAGCGCCAGCACGATGGCGGCGATGATGAGAATCAGCAGGCTCTGCTGCTTCTCTTTTTGTTTTTTGATTGCCTTGGACGGGGGGATGCGGTCTTCCCGCAGCTCCTTTTGCGGCTCATCCATCCTGCTCACCTGCCTTTTTTATATTGTACCATTGTTCCGTCCGGTTTGCAATGCGCAGTTCGCAGGGGCGATAAAAAAACAGAACCGTCTCCCGCAAGGAACGGTTCTGTTTTTTTGCGATGTACTGCGACTTATTCCTCGCCGCCGAAAAGACCCTTGAGCATGGAAACAAAGCCGCCCAGGAAGTCGATTTCGCCGGAGAAGATGTTGTCAAAAAGCTCATTGATGGAAGGAAGATCCACAAAGAAGTTGGAAATGGTCTGGAACAGTGCCTGAATCATAGGAATAGCCTCCTGCGCAGAGGGACACTCTGCTTTAATATGGGTGTAGTATATCATATTTTTGCAACAACATGGTTACTTATTGGAAGAATACGCAAAGTTTTTACTTTTTTTTCGGCAGGCGTCGATTCTTTCTTGTGCAAAGGGACCAAAGGGGCGGCGCAGGGAAATGCCAAAGATGCTTGGGCTGGCGGAAGGGAAGGGCGGCGCGGAGGCAAAGCGGGAACGGCGGGCGGGACTGGCGGTGAAAACGGTGCGGGGCAAAGCGGCGGGAGACAGGGAAGGGCGGGAAACGGAAAAAAAGAGAGGGCGCCGAAGCGTCCTCTCTGGGGGATTCTTCCGGACGCTGCTGTGGGCAGCAGCGGAGGAAGCGTCCTCACCGGGGAATATTTCCGGAAGTAAAGGCAAAAGGCGGCGAGGGCGGTGTTTTCCGTGGGGGAAGATTTTCGCCCTTAGATATCCTGCCGCAGCGGCTGACGCGGTGTTCGCCCCTTAAGGGGGATTTCCGAACGCGGATGCGGCATACATCGGACACGCGTCCGACCGGGGTTATGCTTTCGCTTTTTTGCGTTTGGCTGCCAGACGCTGGAAGGCTTTGATGATTTCAACAATCGGGATGATGCTGACCGCCAGACCGAGGGAGATGGCGTATTCCTCAAAATTGATGGGGGTAAAGTCAAAGGCGTTCGCCAGGAAGGGAACCTCGATGATCAGGGTGGTCAGGACCAGAGAGGCGACTGCCGCGCCGACCAGGTACCAGTTGTGGCTGCCGCGGGCTGCCATGGCAAAGATGGAGCCGCGCTGGGAGCGCATATTCAGCGAGTGGAAGATTTCGCACATGGACATGGTCAGGAACGCCATGGTCATGCCCTCTTCGCAGTCGGCGATGTTATAGAACTGCCAGTGTCCGGTCTCCAGAAATTCGCCGATAAAGAAGGCGCAGAGGGTCAGTATCGTCACGATGACGCCCTGATAAGCGCAGTCGACGCCCAGTCCGCCGCTGAAAATGCCGTCCTTGGGGTTACGCGGCTGGCGCTTCATGATGTCCGCCTCCGGCTTTTCCACGCCCAGCGCAAGGGCGGGCACGCTGTCGGTCACCAGGTTGATAAACAGCAGGTGGACGGGCTTGAGGATGGTGAAGTTCAGCAGCGTGGCGATGAAGATCGACAGCACCTCCGACAGGTTGGAGCCCAGCAGAAACTGGATGGCTTTGCGGATATTGTCGTAAATGCGGCGGCCTTCGGAAACGGCGGAAACGATGGTGGCGAAGTTATCGTCCGCCAACACCATATCGGCGACGTTTTTGGTGACGTCGGTGCCGGTGATGCCCATACCCACGCCGATGTCGGCGCTCTTGATGGAGGGGGCGTCGTTGACGCCGTCGCCGGTCATGGCGGTGATATAGCCCTTCTTTTTCCAGGCGTTGACGATGCGGGTCTTGTGCTCGGGCTGTACCCGGGCGTAAACATGGACCTTTTCAACGATTTGATCAAATTCATCGTCGGAGAGCTTTTCGAGGTCCGCGCCGGTCATGGCTTCGGAGGTTTCATGCAAAATGCCCAGCTCGGCGGCGATGGCGATGGCGGTATCCTTGTGGTCGCCGGTGATCATGATCGGGGTGATGCCTGCCTCGCGGCACTCGACGATGGAAGCCTTGACCTCGGGACGGACCGGGTCGATCATGCCCTCCAGACCGAGGAAGACCAGATCCTGCTCCAGGTCGGCGGCTTCATAGCTTGCCGGTTCGCCGTCATGGATGCGGAAGGCTGCCGCCAGCACGCGCAGGGCTTTGTCCGCCATGCGCTTATTGTCGGTCAGAGCGGCTTTAAGGATGTCGGCGGTCATGGGAACGACCTCGCCGTCGATAAGCGCCGCCGTGCATTTTTTCAATATTTCGTCGGGCGCGCCCTTGGTGTATTGGATAAAGCCCGTGGTGCTCCGGTGGACGGTGGACATCATCTTTCTGCCCGAATCAAAGGGCGCTTCGCCGATGCGGGGAAATTTGGCTTTCAGCTCATATTTGGGGAAGCCCCGCTTGTTGGCGTAGGCAACCAGCGCCGCCTCGGTCGGCTCGCCGGTGATCTTGCCCTCGGGATCGATCTCCGCGTCGGAGCAGAGCGCCATGGCGATGGCAAGCTGGTTTTCGTCCTGTCCGTAGTGGTCGACCACGGTCATCAGGTTCTGGGTCAGGGTACCGGTTTTATCCGAGCAGATGATCTGCGCGCAGCCCAGGGTTTCCACCGCCGTCAGCTTGCGAATGATGGCGTTCTTTTTGGACATATTGGTGACGCCGATGGACAGCACGATGGTCACCACGGCGGCAAGCCCCTCGGGGATGGCGGCGACCGCCAGCGAGACGGCGACCATAAAGCTCTCCAGCGCGATGTCAAAGCTGAACTCGGAGCGGTGCATAATCAGCTGGAAGGCGAAAATAAAAACACAAATGCCCAAAACCAGCTTGGTCAGGATCTTGGACAGCTGGTTCAGCTTGATTTGCAGGGGGGTGTCGCCCTCCTGGGCGTTGGCGATGGCGTCGGCGATCTTGCCCATTTCGGTGTCCATGCCGGTGGCGGTGACGACCGCCTTGCCTCTGCCGTAAACCAGCGTGGAGCCCATATACGCCATGTTTTTGCGGTCGCCCAGGGGCACGGTGTCCTCGCCCTTTTTGCCGGTCAGGGCGGCGATCAGCTTATTGACCGGCACCGATTCGCCGGTCAGCGCCGCCTCTTCGATCTTCATGCTGGCGCATTCAAAAATACGGCAGTCGGCGGGGATGGCGTCGCCCGCTTCCAGCACGATGACGTCGCCGACCACCAGCTCTTCGCTTTTGACCTGCACGAGCTTACCGTCGCGCAGTGTCTTGGTGGTGGCGGCGGACATTTCCTGCAGCGCTTCGATGGCTTTTTCCGCCTTGCTCTCCTGGAACACGCCGAGCACGGCGTTGATCAGCACGACGATCATGATAATGACCGTGTCCGTCGGGAAATACGCCGCGCCTGCCGCGCTCGCCTCAAAGTATTCGGTAAAGGCGGAGATGACGGCGGCGACGATCAGGATAATGATCATCGGGTCTTTCAGCTGGTTCAGAAAACGGACAAACAGGGAATCCTTTTTGGCTTCCTTGAGCTTGTTTCTGCCGTTTTTCTCCAGCCGTTTGGCGGCTTCGGCGGAGGAGAGCCCCTCCTCGGTGCTGTTGACCGCGCGGAATACCTCGGGTACTTCCTGCAAATAGAACTCCACGTGAGATCCTTCCTTTCTCGCCCTCTTGTGGGAATGGTATAAAAAAAGACCATGCGGGGCCTGCGCCGGCATGAGTCTTGTTTTTTCATCCAATGCCAAGCGCAGAAGCGCTAAGATGTTGGCAAGAGGAACACGCGATGCGTGCAAACTACTCCCTCATGAGGTAACTGTTTTATACAAGATTAACACAATTTCATGAACTTGTCAATCATTTTCCGGCGAAAACTGCGGAAAATCTTTTGATATTTTTTTGCCGCTTTCGTAAAATTTTTATGGATAAAAGGGTTTGCCGGGAGAAATAAGGGGATATTGCGCAAAACAGGGGCTTTGCCGCGGCGGCGGGCACAAAAAAAGAGCGGACCGAAGCCCGCTCCCGGAGGGTATATCAAGATTACGGATTGGTGGTTTCGCCGCCGCCCAGGCCGCCGAACATGCCGCCCAGCGACTCAAAGAAGGTGCGGAAGATGTCGATGATGGTCTCGAAGATCTGGCGGACCGCCGTCAGGATACGCATGATCATATCCTGGGTCTCGTCGGCGACGACGCCGGCGACATAGATGTCATAGGCGCCCTGCTCGGCTTTGGCGTCGGTGATATTGCGGATGGTGTAATAGCCGTATGCGTCGGGACCGGAATAATCGGTGGTGGTATCGCCCATGGAGGGGTCTCTGCCTCCGATGGTGACCAGATAATCGGAATCCTGCCAGCCCTCATAGACCTCTACGCGGAAGGAAACGGTGGAGCCGTAGTCGGCATAGATGTACTCGATATTTTCCATGGTTGCCTGATCCAGCGTATAGCCATAGGCGACCACGCGATAGCCTTCGCCGTAGGGGAGCTTGATCTTGATCTGCTTGAGCAGGTTCTCCCGGACATAGTCGCCGTAGGTAATGGCAACCGCCTCGCTGGTCGGGTTGATCTGATAGCCGTTCATCTCGCGGTACACACGCACACCGTTGGCATAGACGGCGAATTTGGTCGGGTCAACCGCCTCATCGTCAAAGTCCAGCGTAAAGAACAGCGCCTGACCGTTCTTTACATAAAAGGTGCCGGCCTGATTGGGGACAGCGTCCGCAAAGGCAGCCTCGGGATCGTTCTTGAACTGATCCTCGGTTACGCCCACGGGGGCTACGCGCACATGATAGGGATGAGCCGCGTCATCCGCGCGGGTCTCCGGGACAAGGACCATCGTTTCCAGAACGCCCTTCTCGCCGTTATAGATGTTATTAACGTTATTGATCGAGCCTTTGTTGATGATCTTGTAGGAATTGGTCAAAATGGAATTGACCGTCATCACCGCCCGGTTGCTGATCACCGCGCTGGTGCCGTTGGACGAGCTGGTGGTCGAAGACTCCAGGATCAGGGTGCCGTTGTTGATCAGAGTGCCGTTGACGATAAAATTGGCATTGGTTTGCAGCGTAACCGTCGCGCCTTGGGGGATGATGGCAATGGTACCGTTATCCAGGGTCACATTGCCGGAAATGGTATCTCCATTCGCGAACTGAAAGTTGCCGTTTTCATCGGGGGTAAGGGTACCGGTATAATCAGCGGCAAACGCTGTAGACATGCAGCCGAACGCCAGAACGACGGCAAGCAGCAGGGATAAAGCCTTTTTCATGTCTTTTCCTCCTAAAAAATGTTAACAAAAGCAGTATCGCAATCGATACTTTTACGCTACTTTATTATAGACCAAAGGGGACGGGCTGTCAACTGCTTTTTCGTTGATTTTGATAAAAAAGCGGGGCGGGGGGTATTTTTTACAAATCAGATTTACGTCTTTCATACAAATGACGAACGGACGCAACATTATGGGAGAGAACGACAGCTGTTGTAAAAAAACGGTTAAAAATCGAAATCCTTCAGCGGGATGCCCCTGCCGTCGCAGGTGATGTCCCGCCGCAGCAGCCGGATGGCGTTGACAAAGCCCCAGATCATGCCGCCGAAGCCGCCGGTAAAAATCGAGACAACCAGATGGAGGATGGCGCGGCTCGTCTCCTCCAGATAAAAATCCTCCAGCGCAAAGGCGCCGAAAAACAGCGCCAGAACGGCGGCGACCAGCCGGGAGCGGGGCTGGGCGGAGGGCGCCGGCGCGGTCTGAAAGCCGCCGGTATAGCCGCTCGCGCCGCCGGGCGTCAGGGGCAAGCCGCAGTTGGGGCAGTTGGGCGCGCCGTCGGGCAGGGCTGCGCCGCAGTTGGGGCAATAGGCGGTCTGCTTTAAGGGGGCGCCGCAGCTCGGGCAGAAGCGGGTATCGTCGGTCGTGGAATTTCCGCAATGGGGACAAGTCATAAAAAGAACCTCCGTCCAAAAATCAGATTACTGCCATTTTACCATGGAAAAGAGAAATTCTTTCCCGTAAGTTGTAAAAAAGGAGTAAATTTTTTTGGACGGAGGGGTTGGATTGATCGAGTGTAAAGTTTGACAAAGACAGCCGCTGCTGCGCGGAGAAAGGATTCTCCGGCTTTCACAGGGGAAGAATACATGATTTTCGTCCCGTCGAGCCCCTGAGGTCATTTTCCGGCGGGCGGCTGGAAATTATTCTTCCGGCTCACGCTTGGGCACTTCGATCTTGCCGTACAAGCCGCTGCCTGCCGCGTCGTTTTTCGGGGCGCGGTCCGGCGTTTCATGGGGGACATAGGCGCTGCGCTGACGGTTGTTGTAGCCGCCTCTGCCGCCTCTGCCGCCGTAGCCGCCTCTGCCGCCGCCTCTGCGGTTGTTGTTATAGCCGCCCCGGGAGGGGTTGGTCGGCTGTACGCCCTCTTCCAGGGCGATGACCACCCGGCGGGCGGTATCGGAGCCGACGGAGAAGGACTGGACGCCCTCGATCTCCTGAATGGCGGTGTGAATGATCCGCCGCTCATAGGGGTTCATCGGCTCCAGCGAAACATTTCTGCCGTATTTGAGCACCCGCGCCGCGCTGCGCTTGGCAAGGGTGCGAAGACCGGTTTCCCGTTTTTCGCGGTAGTTGCCGACATTGATGGCTACATGGTCATAGTCTTTGCTGCTGCGGTTGGCAACCAGGCGCGCCAGGTATTGCAGCGCGTCCAGCGTTTCGCCCCGTCTGCCGATCAAAAGCCCCTGATCGCCGTCGCTTTCGATGCGATAGGTGATGCTCTTGCCGTCGCGGGCTACGCTGAGCACGGCGTCCGTCAGCCCCATGAGGCGGACGATTTGCGTCAGATAAGCGCCGACCTCGTCGTCCCCGGCAATCGGCGTATAGACCGGCTCCTTTTCCTCCTCGGCGGAGACAGGCGCCGCTTCCGCCGGTTTTTGGGCGGGCTTGGGCTCGGTTTTTGTCCGCTGCGCCGGTTTTTCCGCCGGCTTGGCGGCGGGCGTTGCCGCCGGCGCCCTGGGGGGCTCCGGCTTTTTCACCGGGGCGGGATCGTCCGCTTCGTAATAGGCGCGCACCCGCGCCGGGGAGCCGCCGAACAGGCCGAGGGTCTTCTTTTTCGGCTGCGCCAGGATTTCATATTTGACGTCGGCGTCAAAGGGCGCCGCAAGCCCCTGCTTTGCCGCTTGGGTTGCCGCCTCGATGGTTGCGCCTTCTGCGATAAATTCTTTCATCATAATTATTCACCATTTTCTGTACAGGCAATGACCGCGGATCAGTCACGGTATTTTGCGGTATTTTTGATGCTTTGCTCTCTGGCGCGGCTGTTGACGGTTTCGTCGACCATCAGCTGCGCTAAGACCTTGCCCGGCTTGTGGGTGTAGTTGAGGACCACCGTCTGGATAAAGGACAGGATATTGCCGATGATCCAGTAGATGCTGATAGCGCCGGGAAAGAGGAAGCCGAAGTAAATGGACATAATGGGGCTGAGCAGGAAGGTACAGCCCATCATGGGGTTTTTCGCCATATCGGGGTTTTGCTTTTTCTGGCGGATCATTAAAAAGATGCTGGTCAGAAGGGCGGTGGCGCCGGAAATGATCGGCAGCACCCAGAGGAGGCTGGGCTCGCCGATCTGGGGGGTATCCGCCAGATTGATGCCAAACAGGGAAAAGGAATCGCTGAAATTTCTGACCGTTTCCAGATTTTCCGCCGAGACGCCGGTTACCAGCTCCTCAATGGCGGTAAAGTGCTTGAGCACTTCGATTTCGAGGGTCGCCTGACCCTGGGTGGAAATTTCCGCCACCTTTTCGACCGCACCGGTCAGGGCGGCGACCGCTTCGCTGCCCAGGTGCAGCACGTTGGTCAGCGGGGTGCGGATGGCGGAATACAGCCCGATCATGACCGGGAATTGAATCAGAAGCGGCAGGCAGCCCGAGGACATCGGGTTAAAGCCCTCCCGCTGGTAGAGCGCCTGGGTCTCTTCGTTGATTTTCTGCTGGTTCCCCTTATACATTTCCTGAATGCGGCGGATCTTGGATTGCAGACGCATCTGCGCCGCGGAGGAACGCTGCTGTTTGATGGTAGAGGGAAGGAGGATCAGCCGCGTAAAGATCGTAATAATCAGGATGGAAAAAAGGTAATTGTTGCTGATGTCATAAAAGAAACCGATGATATATCCGAAGGGGACGGCAAGCAGATCATAAAGTGCTGTCATGGATTACCTCCGATTCTTTTTTTTCCGGCACGGGGTCATAGCCGCCGGGCCAGAGGGGATTGCAGCGCAAAATCCGCCGCAGCCCCATAAGACCGCCTTTCAGGAGTCCGAACCGCTCAATGGCGGTATAGGTATAGGCAGAGCAGGTCGGATAATACCGGCAGCGCGCCGGCAGCAGAGGCGAAAGATGCTTCTGGTAAAAACGAATGGCGCAAAGCGCCATCTTTTTCAGTTGCATGGCGTTTCTCCCTTTCAAAGGCTCCGCCGCGCGAAGATATTTTTTCGCGTCACGGGGCGCAGCCTTTTTCGGGCTCAGGTTGTTTCCTCTTTCAAAAGCCCGGCGGCACGCAGGTGCTTCCCCATGGCGGCGGCAATGTCGCCGGTTTTCAGAAAGGGCGTTTTGCTCCGTGCCACAAAAACCAGATCGTACCCGGCGGGCAGCTTGTCCTCATAGGAAAAAAACGCGGCGCGAATGATCCGCCGCGCCCGGTTGCGCTGCACCGCGCCGCCGATTTTTTTGCCGGTGGTGATGCCGTAGCGGCATTTCCCCACACGGTTTTTGATCACGATGGTGACCAGCGCGGGGTCCGCGTAGGATTTCCCCCGGGCGTACACCCGGCGGAAGAGGCTGTTGCTTTTCAGCGTCTCTGCCATGGGTCAACCGTCACCTGCCAAAATCAGTAGGACAGCTGTTTTCTGCCCTTGGCTCTGCGGCGGGCAAGGACTTTTCTTCCGTTGCGGTCGGACATTCTCTTGCGGAAGCCGTGCTCCATCTTGCGATGGCGTTTTTTCGGCTGATACGTACGTTTCAAATCGGGAACCCCCATTCTGTAAAATAATCTAAGCCCTGCGGCTTCCGCCGCTCGGGCATGAAAAAACAAGGTATCAAACCCTTTGCAAGGGTCAATTATATATCAAATGCCGCCGGGCTGTCAACCTTTTTTTGAAAATTCCGCCGCCGGGGGACGGTTTTGCCGCCGCCGGGGGGAAACGGGGAGGCGTTTTCTGCAAAATGTTAAACTTTTTTCATAATTTTTTCGGCATTCCGCCTTGTAAAAAAGGGAGAAATCCGATAATATATATATCAAACCATCTTATGGTCATATGAAATTTGATTTGAGTGAGACGACGGAGGCTCTTTCATGGACGAAAAAACAGGCAAGCGATTTTCTTTTCTGGTCAACCTGGTCTACGCGGCGGTGTTTATCGGGTTGTTTTATTTGTTTGTTCGCTGGGCTTTGCCGCTGGTGGCGCCGTTTTTGATCGCCTTTGTATTGGCGGCGCTCCTGCAGCGTCCGGTCAATGCCCTGTATCAAAGGGCGAAGCTGCCCCGGGGCGTCAGCGGGACGGTGCTGGTGCTTTTGATCATCGGCGTGGTGGTCACGCTGGTGGGGGTCGCGGGCGCCCAGGCGGTCAACCCGGTCCAGAGCTTTATTTCTTTTGTCGGCTCAAAGCTTGAGAGCATCCCCGCGCTGATCACCTCGCTGCAAAACCGCCTGTTGGAATTGGCTGCCAATCTGCCGGAAGCGGTGGCGGGCGCCGTGACCGATGCCATCAGCGGCTTTTCCGCCGACCGGCTGTTGGACAGTCTGAAGGAGTCGCTGACGGCGGACAATATCATCAACGCCCTGAAAACGCCCTTAAGCGGCGCGTGGAGCACGGTGCGCCAGCTGCCCTCCTTTCTGGTCGGGGTGCTGATCACCATCATTTCCGCCTGTTTTCTGACCAAGGATTATGATATTGTGCGCGACTTTATCATGCGCCAATTCTCCGATCGCAGCCGCCGGAAGATTTCCCGCGCCAAAAAGCTGGTCACCTTTTCCATCGGCAAGATTGTAAAATCCTATCTGCTGATTATTCTGATTACGACCTTTGAGCTGTCGGTCGGTCTGGCTGTCTTAAAGCTGCTGGGCTTTTACAACAGCGGCTATATCATCGCCATTTCCATTGTCATAGCCCTGATTGATATTGTGCCGGTGCTGGGCACCGGGACGGTGCTGATCCCCTGGGCGGTCATTTCGCTGCTCACCGGCAATATGGGTATGGGCATCGGACTGATTGTCGTCTACGCCATCATTACCGTCATCCGTCAGATCATCGAGCCAAAGCTGGTCGCCGGGCAGTTTGACCTGCCCGCCATTGTGACCATCGCCTCGATGTATATCGGCACGAAGATTTTCGGCGCCGTCGGCTTGTTCCTGCTGCCTTTGACGGTGATTGTGATTAAGCTTTTGGCGGACGAGGGGATCATCGGCTTTATCAAAACCGAGCGCAGCGAGCAGCGCAAAGCCCAGGAGCGGGCGGGACTTTCGCCGGAGGAGATCGACGAGCGCTTTGAGCAGGAGGTTCGCCAGAGCCGCAGCGCGCCGGTGGAGCCCAATAACCCGGGACAGAAATTAGCCGCCTTTATCACCAAGGCGGTCGCCGAGCGTAAAGGCGCGGAAGGCAAAGACGAAAAACGGAAAAAACAGAAACAAGGAAAGGACAACAAAAAAGATGAATAATACCGAAGCCTCGGATCTGCGGCTGGCGGTGCTGATCGACGCGGACAATGTCCCCTATTCCTATGTCAAGGAAATGCTGGAGGAGATCGCCCGCTACGGCACGCCGACGCTCAAGCGCATTTACGGCGATTGGACCCAGCCGACGGTGTCCGGCTGGAAAAACTGCCTGCTGGAAAACGCCATCATTCCCATACAGCAATACAGCTATACCTACGGCAAAAACTCCACCGACTCCGCCATGATCATCGACGCGATGGATATTCTTTACAGCAATAAAGTAGACGGCTTCTGCATTGTTTCCAGCGACAGCGATTTTACCCGGCTGGCGACCCGTCTGCGCGAGGCGGGGATGAAGGTCATCGGCATCGGGGAAAAGAAAACCCCCGCGCCCTTTATTGCCGCCTGTGAAAAGTTTATCTATCTGGAAATCTTAAAGCCCCACAACGAGGAAAAGGAAGAGAAGAAGCCCCCGAGGGGCAAAAACGTAAAAGCCGAACCGAAGGCGCCGCCCAAGCCCAAAAAGAATGCGCCGCTGCCCAAGGACGTGATCCGGCTGATCGCCAACTCCATCGACATTGTCGCCGATGACGAGGGCTGGGCGTTTCTGGGGGAGATCGGCAATCTGATTTCCAAAAAGCGCCC
>CASFQZ010000093.1 GCA_949296825.1 uncultured Eubacteriales bacterium | reverse complement strand
CAAATTATTTTTGTTGGAGAGGACGAACAGGGAAAATACATCAAACTATTAAAATATAACTGACGATGCGCGACATCAAAAACGCCCTCCGCTGCAGAATCATACCACGCAGCTCTGGGCGAAAGTTCCTTCGCAGGAATTGAACGACGCAATGGTCGAACGTTTACAAATAGGCTTAACAAATAAAAGATATAAGCACATTAGGAGGACTAGGGTATGCGGCTGATTAACACATTTCATAAAATACAGGATTGTTTTCCGAATAACATATTTGATATAGAGGCTTGGCGAAAATACACGAAAGAGTTTTCTTTTGAATTAAGCAAAAAATGTGAGCAAGATTCAAAAGATTATGATTTCGATAAAGATATAAAACCTGTTGTTAGCAATGTCATACTAAATAAAGAAGCAGCCGCATTAACAAACACCTCCTTTATTACCGTAACTAAACAAATTAACCAAAATATAAGCCATCTTTTTGAGTCTGACATAGAGCTGGATATTATTCTATATTTAGGACTATGTAACGGTGCAGGTTGGGCAACAACACTTGACGGCAGAGATGCAATTTTGCTTGGTATTGAAAAAATAATTGAATTAAACTGGCAAAATGAAGACGACATGCAAGCGTTGATATTCCACGAGATTGGCCATATTTGGCATAAGACTCATGGAAATTTATATCCACACACTCATTCAAATGGCGAAAGATCATTGGTACAATTGTATCAAGAAGGAATTGCAATGGTATGCGAGCAGATTTTATGTCAAGACGATCATCATTACCAGCAAGATAAAAATGGTTGGCTTGCTTGGTGCGTAATAAATAAATCCGAAATAAAGTACGAGTTTTTAAAACGCATAAAAGATAATAAAAGCACACAAGATTTTTTCGGAGATTGGTGTAATTATAATAATCATAGTGATGTTGGTTATTATTTAGGCTGTGAGTTCATTAAATATCTAAAGCAACAATATTCACTTGTTGAGATAGCTAACTTGAATATCGATGAAATTTATAAACAGTTTGAAATTTTCACATTACAAACATAATTTCAATGACACAAAAATTTCACCTGCATTAATTAAGCAATTCAAAGACCAGTAAATAGATAAACAAACACAAAAAGCCCTTAGCTATGGAATCATTACCCACAGCTAAGGGCTTTATAATATGGATTTCTTTCGCCATACAAGCCGCCTTTTATCATTCTGCAACCCATAAACCACTGGGCTGCCAGAATAATGGCTCTTGTATGGCTGTTATCAAATTGTTATCAAAAGGCTTCTTGAAGCGCCGCAAACCCGCATAAATACTGGGTTTTCAAACTTTTTCATTTTATTCCCACTCAATCGTCCCGATGGGCTTGGGCGTCAGGTCATAGAGAACGCGGTTGATGCCAGGGACTTCTTTGGTGATGCGATCCGCCAGCAGATGCAGCAGAGGATAGGGAATCTCTTCAATGGTCGCGGTCATGGCGTCTTTGGTATTGACGGCGCGGATAATCGCCGGCCAGCCCTCATAGCGCTTGCCGTCCTTAACACCAGTGCTCTTCATATCAGGCACGGCGACGAAATACTGCCAGACCTTACCGGCAAGATCGTTTTTGGCAAACTCCTCCCGCAAAATGGCGTCGGCTTCCCGCAATGCCTCCAGACGGTCGCGCGTAATCGCCCCCAGGCAGCGCACACCGAGACCGGGGCCGGGGAAGGGCTGACGATAGACCATATTTTTCGGCAGACCCAATGTGTCGCCGACCACCCGGACTTCGTCCTTGTATAAGAACTTCAACGGCTCTACCAGGCGGAACCCCAGCTGTTCGGGAAGACCGCCGACATTATGATGGGCTTTTACGCCTTTTTCGCTCTCCAGAATATCGGGATAGATGGTGCCCTGCGCCAGAAATTCTATACCATCCAGCTTCTGTGCCTCTTCCTTGAACACTTCGATGAATTCCGCACCGATAATCTTACGCTTCCGCTCCGGCTCCGCCACACCGGCGAGCTTGTCCAGAAAACGGTCAGACGCATCCACATAAATCAGATTCGCGTCCATCTGGTCGCGGAACACAGCAATGACCTGCTCCGGCTCGCCCTTGCGCAGCAAGCCGTGGTTCACATGTACGCAAACCAGCTGTTTGCCGATGGCTTTGATCAGAAGCGCGGCAACAACGGAAGAATCCACGCCGCCGGACAGCGCCAGCAAAACCTTTTTATCGCCCACCTGCGCACGCACTTCGGCGATCTGCTCATCGATAAACGCCTGCGCCGCTTCAGCGGTTGTGATGCGCGCCATCGATTCCGGTCGTTTATTATTGTCCATAGTTCCATCCTCCGAGAAAGAGATTTTTCAAGCGGCGTTTCGGTCTTTATTAACAGAAATCGTCCTCTCTTTATGATAAACGATTTTCCTGCGTTCGTCAAATCTTTTTTATAGCTTTTTCCAGCTCCAACAGCTTCGCCTTGCGGGAGATACCGCCCGCGTAACCGGTCAAACTGCCATCGGCGCCGACCACACGGTGACAGGGAATGATCAATGAAATCGGATTATGCCCCACCGCGCCGCCTACCGCCTGCGCGGACATTTTTGAAAGCCCCCTTTGTCTGGCGATTTTTTGCGCAATTTCACCATAGGTAACGGTCTGTCCATAGGGAATGGTACGCAAAAACTCCCAGACCGCCTGCCGAAAGGGCGTGCCCTCTGCGGCAAGCAGCGGCGTAAAGTCCGGCGCTTCACCGCTGAAATATATATCCAGCCACCGCGCTGTCTGCGCAAAAACCGGTAAATTTTTCATTGCTTTTTCTTTTGACAAACCACTGCCGAAATATTTTTGTCCGTCAAACCAGAGTCCCGTCAGCGCTATGCCGTCGCTTGCCATGGTCATTGCGCCCAAAGGCGATAGATAGGAAGCAAGATACACCATACAATTCTCACCGCCCTCTCTTTACTGCACAAGAACATCCGACTCTTCTGCCGTCGGCGGTTCATACAAGGATGCGAACTTGGCAGCCAGGGCGTCATCGATGAAATACGCCTGCGTTTCGCCTGCCTCGACCGCCCGATTCCGCCGCGCGATTCGTTCACGCCATTCCTCCTCGCTCACATCCAAAACATGCAGCTGACAGGCAATGCCGTGCTTTTGAAAAAACTCCCTTGTTTCCGTCCGGTCGCTTCTGCGCCAGAAGCCCCAATCCAATATCACAACATACCCATGCTTCGCCAGCTCCATAGCCTTATCCAGCAAATAGGCGCGGACACGCGCCGCATATTCGTCATGCTTTTCCCCGGCATATTGTCCAAAAACCGCCAGCATGATCTCATCCACCGACAACAGAATCCCGCCGTTTTCCGCCCGCAACCGGGCAGCGTAGCTGCTTTTTCCACTGCAAATCTTTCCGCAAATCAGAATAACCGTCCCCATGGCTCCGCTCCCTTCGTCCATTCTGCCCGTCGATTGGATTTTCCTTTTCGAAACTTTATTTTTTATGAAAAAACATCCCGTTGATGACCAGAATCACCCGCGCGCAGAGCCAACCGGTCGCGCCGGCTGCCAAAATCAGAAACAAACATTCATCCCACCGAAAGCGATTGGCAGCAAAAGAAAAAATTCCCGCAACGATGGCAAAAAGACAAAATAGTCCGGCAGATAACGTCCATACTGTTTTTTTGTTGGTTGCGGAAACCGGCTCCACCCCTTTCAGTAGGTAGTCCGTCGTCACCTCAAAAAGCTCACTCATGGCAATGATCTTGTCTAAATCCGGGATGCTCTGTTCGCTTTCCCACTTAGAAACCGCCTGACGCGAAACGCCGAGCCTCGCAGCCAGCTCCTCCTGGGAATATCCTTTTTTCTTTCGCAATTCTTGAATCCTGTCAGCTATGTTCATTGTCCATACTCCTTTCGTTGTAGACAAAGTATAGCATCTCCGCCGGTTGCCATACAACCAACTGCACGTTGCACGCCGTCAACCAACGGTTGCGTTCTGGCTTTGCGGCACCAAATCTTCGCATCAGAAAAAGTTACCGGCATCTGCCGG
>CASFQZ010000092.1 GCA_949296825.1 uncultured Eubacteriales bacterium | reverse complement strand
GTTACAGTTCCATTTCATACGCTAAACTATTTAACTCCTCCTCATTCCTATTATGAAGATTATTGTTATAAGAACGCTGAATCAATTCTCGCTAATACAACATCAATGGCGACAAGTGACTATCAGTTTTTGCGTACAACAGCATTGAGCAATATCATTATTTCAACAGCAACTTATGCAAATGGTTTTTTATCTACGATATCCAGTTTATTACGAGACGACGCTGCCTATAGTAGAGTCGCGCCTACCTTAATGCCCTACGCCGCAAGACGGACGGCAGGAATCCTATACCGCTTTGCCATGGATTGTGGACTAAGTCTTTATAAGTAAATGATGAAAAATATCCGATAAGAAAGAAGGTGTGATGATGTCAGAAAAAAAATACAAACAACTGCGTTTTTTCCATTGGTTCGGCGTAGGGACACTGATTGCATTATGGCTTCTTCATATCCTTTATGTCTTTTCTTATGAGTTCCTAACCACTTTTGTTATTGGTGATACATTCGTTGTGGGAATTGTTGCAATGATTCTATTGCCGGTGTGCTGTATTCTGCTGTTTGTGGTCGGATTGGTCTTTTTGATTTTATCGCGCCGCCCTCTGCTTTTTATCCTCAGCCTTTTGCAGACCGGCTTGTATGGGTTTTATGTGGTAGCCTTTACTGTGTTTTCTCCTTATGAAACGCAAATTTACCATATCTGGTTTGCCTTTCTTGTACTATTTACCGCCTGCTGGCTCTGGTATTCCTTCCGGCAAATAAAAAACGGAAGCCGGTGTGATTGGCGAAATCGTTGATACGCATGCCGTCCGACCTGCAAAGTCGGACGGCAGTTTTTCTTTTTCAAAGGTCTTCGCGCAGTCGTGCCCAATGGCAGATGTCCAGATATTCTCCGTGGCGGAAAAAGCCTGCGCGGCTTTTCCCCTCGTAGGTGAAACCACATTTCTTTGCCACTGCGCCGGAGGCGGGATTTTTTTCGGCATTGTCGATTTCGATTCGGTGAAAGCCCAGGCGGAACAAATATGCCGTGACCTCACGCACCGCTTCGCTCATATAGCCCTGGTTCCAATATGCCTTGCCGATGCAATAGCCCAGCGCGGCAATTTTTGCGTTTTCATCGATTTTTACCACACTGATGGAGCCGATGACGCTGCCGGTCTCCTTTAGGACGATCGCCCATTCGTAGACATGGTTTTTTTGGTAATCCAGGCTGCGAAGAAATGCCTCGGCGTCTTTTTCGGACCGGTGAGGCTCCCAGGTCAGAAATTTTGATACATCAGGATCCTTTGCCCAGTTCCTGTACACCTGTGGTGCATCCGCCATGATAAAACGCCGCAGCTGCAGCCGCATGGTTTGCAGCTGCTGTGTTCCCTTGTGTTCAATCATATTTTTTCCTCCTTGCTGAAAAAATAAAAACAGCCGATGACTCATTCGGTAAGAGCCATCGACTGTTTTGCACGGTTTGTAAAAAGGAGCCTTAGTTCTTTTGCCCCTCTTTTGCGCGCATAAGCCAAAGCCCTGCCGACCGTTTGTATTGGGTCATCGGGGCTGCGTAACGCATGGTTTTTGCCGCGCAATGCTTCATGGGGGTCTCCTTTTTGTTTTTTTGCAGTATAGCACAGCCCTGTTTTCTCTGTCAAGCGGAAAAAAGGAATTTTTTTGAAAAAAGGTTGACACAGTGTCAGAATCATGCTATGCTATGAATGTTGACACAGTGTCAGAATTTTAACGGAGGCGTCGGGTCGATAAGCCCCTTCGCTTAAGGATTTTTCCGATACTGTGAGAAAATCAGAAAAAACAGGAGACAATATTATGCTCGGTAATTTTTCGTTCTGCAATCCTACAAAGCTTTATTTTGGCGATCAGGCGCTGCAAAATCTGGGAGACGAGCTGGACCGGTACGGAAAAAATGTCGTCTTGATTTATGGCGGCGGTTCGATCAAAATAAATGGTATTTATGATGAGGTAACGGCAATACTGCGCGAAAAAGGCAAGGCAGTCGCAGAAATCTCCGGCGTCATGCCTAACCCGACGGTAGATAAGCTCTACGAGGGCGTCGCCATTGCCCGCGCCCATCACGCCGATTTCCTTTTGGCGGTGGGCGGCGGCTCGGTCTGTGATTATGCCAAGGCGGTTTCCGTTTCGGTCCATTGCGATGAGGATCCCTGGGACAAATATTATCTTCGGTTTGAAGAGCCGACCTGCGAGACGCTGCCGGTGGGCTGCGTCCTGACCATGGTCGGTACCGGCTCCGAAATGAACGCCGGCGCGGTCATTACCAATCCCCATGCCCATTTGAAAATCGGTCACGTGTTTGCCGATGAAAAAATCATGCCGAAATTTGCGATCCTGAATCCGAATTATACGCTGACACTGCCGCACCGGCAGATGGCGGCTGGCATTTATGATATTTTCAATCATATTTGCGAGCAGTATTTTTCCGGTGAGGATGATAATACTTCCGATGACCTCAGTGAAGGGTTGATGCGCTCGGTGATCGACGCCGGACGGGCAGCAAATCGGGATCCGCAGAATTATGAGGCGCGCAGCAATCTGATGTGGAGCGCCACCTGGGCGCTGAATACGCTGCTGTCTCGCGGCAAAAGCACCGATTGGATGGTGCATATGATCGGGCAGTCCGTCGGCGCATATACCAACGCCACCCATGGCATGACCCTTTCCGCCGTTTCCCTGCCTTATTATCGGTATATCCTGCCTTATGGTGTGAAAAAATTCGCCCGCTTTGCGGTTCGGGTCTGGGATGTGGATCCGGCAGACAAAAGCGACGAGCAGATCGCCGGGGAAGGACTGGCGCGTATGGAAAGCTGGATGAAAGAACTGGGACTGGCAATGAATTTACGGGAGCTGGGCGCGACGGAGGATATGATCGACGGCATTGCCGACGGAACCATCCTTTTGACCGGCGGATATAAGACGCTCAGCCGCGATGAAGTTGTTTTGATCCTGAAAGAATGTTTATAAAAAGGAGGATTATCCCATGAGCAAAA
This sequence comes from uncultured Eubacteriales bacterium, assembly GCA_949296825.1. Lineage (GTDB taxonomy): Bacteria > Bacillota > Clostridia > Oscillospirales > Acutalibacteraceae > RGIG2774. The sequence continues at coordinate 14,695 of CASFQZ010000092.1, read as the reverse complement.
TATTGATTGCGTATTTTTCCGCAAGCGGCGTAACGGCGCAGGCAGCGCAAGCGATGGCAGCGGCTGTCGGCGCGGATTTGTTTGAAATTGTACCGTCGCAGCGATATACGGACGCAGACCTGAATTGGCAGGACAAAAAGAGCCGTTCGTCTCTGGAAATGAACGATCCTGCCTGCCGGCCGGAAATTTCCTCTCAGGTGGAAAACATGGCGCAGTACGACAAGATTCTTCTTGGGTTTCCGATCTGGTGGTATGTGGAGCCCCGGATTGTCGACACTTTTCTGGAAAGCTATGATTTTTCCGGCAAAACGCTGATTCCCTTTGCCACCTCCGGCGGCAGCGGTATGGAAAAGGCACAGAAACACCTGGCTGAAATCTGCCCGTCTGCCTATTGGGAAAAGGGCAGGCATGTCAGCGGCGCGGGCGCGGCAGACTTCGCCAGGAGCGTATTGTAAAGGAGGCGTCGTATGCCCAAGGGTTCACGGGAGGTCAGCGGCAGGCGAAGGGACGAGATCATCGACGCCTGTGCGCTGCTGTATCAGACCATGAGTTTCCGGGATATTACCATCCGGGACATCGGTGCGCAAACCTCTTTTACGCGCACGTCGATTTATAATTATTTCCAAACCAAAGAAGAAATTTTTCTGGCGCTCTTACAGCGGGAATATGAGGCGTGGGGGCAGTCGCTTTTGAAAATTTTACAGGAAAAAAATCCTCTGACTGCCGCCGGCTTTGCGGAACGATTGGCGGATTCCCTGGCGACGCGCACCTGTATGCTGAAATTGATGTCGATGAACCTCTATGATATGGAGGGCGGAAGCAGACTGGAAAATCTGGCATCGTTCAAAACCGCTTACAATGGCGCGCTGCAAACCCTTTCCGCTTGCGTTAATACCTTTTTCCCCGAGAAGGAACCGCAGGAAGCGCGGCAGTTTGTTTATTCCTTTTTTGTTTTTCTTTTTGGCTTGTATCCCTATACCACAGCGACCGAAAAACAGCAGGAAGCCATGCGTATCGCCGGCGTCGAAGCGCCCGGGTACAGCGAAAAGGAATTGATCGTTTCTTTTGTGGTGAAAATGCTGTAATGCTGTTATGATTTTGAAAGGAGAAGTCTCAATGTATCGAATCTCTCTTGTAAAACGGATTTCTTTTCTTCTTTTAGCGCTGTTGCTGGCGGTGGGTTTCGCCTCCTGCGGCGAAAGCTCCGACGCGCCGGAAACGACCGCTCCTCCTGCCATATCAACCGATGAGGACGCAACGACCGAGCCGCAGAGCGGCGAAGCGTTGGTCGCTTATTTTTCCGCAACCGGCAACACCAAAGCCGTCGCCGAGCAGATTGCCGCCCTGACCGGCGCGGCACTTTATGAGATTACCCCGGTGCAGCCCTATACGCCGGAGGACCTGGATTATTCCAATAGCGGCAGTCGTTCTTCTCTGGAAATGAACGACCCTGAGTCCCGTCCTGAAATTTCCGGGGAATTACCGGATCTTTCCGGCATATCCGTGCTTTATCTCGGGTATCCGATCTGGCACGGACAGGCGCCCCGTATCATGAGTACCTTCGTAGAGGGCTGTGATTTTGACGGTGTCACGATTATTCCGTTCTGCACCTCCGGCGGCAGCGGCATCGGCAGCAGCGCCGAGACCCTTGCTGAACAGGCTGGCGGCGGAAATTGGCTGTCAGGCGAACGGTTTTCCGGTGGCGCGGACGAAGAAACGGTCAGTCAGTGGCTGAAAACTGCCGGATAAGGAGCTTTGCAATGGACGTATTGATTTTGGAAGGCAGTCCAAACCGTCGGGGCTCGTCAAATCTTCTGGCGGAGCAATTGATCCGAGGCGCGAAAGAGGCTGGGCATACGGTGCAGATCATCGATGCCGCGCACGCCAATCTGGCTCCCTGTACGGGATGTGTAAAATGCGGATATGAAGGTCCCTGTGTGCAAAAGGACGATATGGAATGCTTCCGCAGGCAGATCCTTGCGGCAGATATGCTGGTCTTTGTGACGCCGCTGTATTATTACGGTATGTCGGCGCAGCTGAAAACGCTGATTGATCGCTTCTGCGCCATCAACAGCAGCATCATTCGCCGTCACATGGATGCGGCGCTGATCAGTGCCGCCTGGAATGCGGATGACTGGGCCTTCGACGCGTTGCAAGCGCATTATCAAACCATTGTCCGGTACCTGCATATGAGGGATCGGGGCATGATCCTGGGCAGAGGCTGCGGTACGCCTTCCATGACCGCTGCCAGCCGATATATGCAGGATTCCTACGAACTGGGCAAAAGTCTGTAACAGAAAGGAAACGCTATGGAATATCGAATCCATCCCAGAACCGGCGATCCCATCAGCATCATCGGTATCGGCACCGGTCCCGTCGGTGATTCGCCGGAAAAAGAAGCGATCGACGCGCTGCGCTTTGCTGCCGAAAACGGTATCAATTATGTCGATTTTGCCACCGCTGGCGCGAAGACCTTTCGCTATGCCGGCAGTGCCTTCGCCGATGTTCGCAGACAAATGCTGTATCAGCTCCATTTCGGCGCAAATTATGAGAGCGGCGCCTATGGCTGGACGACCGATCTGGATACGGTCAAGCGTCAGGTCGATTGGGCGCTTTCTGAGCTGAAGACGGACTATATTGATTTTGGATTTATTCACTGCCTTGATGAGATTTCCGATTGGGAATCGTATCAAAAGGGCGGCGTGTTTGACTATCTTTTGCAAATGAAAGAGAAGGGCGTGGTGCGCCATATCGGGCTTTCCTCCCATACACCGCAGACGGCGCAGACCATTTTGGACACCGGCGTGGTGGAACAGTTGATGTTTTCAATCAATCCAGGGTACGATTATTGTCATGGAGAATTTGCCATCGGTTCCTCTTGCGAGCGTATGGCGCTTTACCGCCGGTGTGAGGCGGAAAAAATCGGCATTTCCGTGATGAAGCCCTATTCCGGCGGTCAGCTGCTGAGCGACGCAGCCTCACCCTTTGGCAAGGCGTTGAGCGCCGCCCAGTGCATCCGGTACGCGTTGGATAAGCCCGGGGTTCTGACTGTGCTGCCCGGTGTTCGCAATCGAACGGATGTCGCCGACGCGTTGGCATACCTGACCGCGTCTGAGCAGCAGAGGGATTATTCCAGTCTCTCATCCTATACGCCAAAGGATATGACCGGTGTCTGCGTGTACTGCAATCACTGCGCACCCTGTCCGGCGGGGCTGAACATCGGGCTGATTAATAAATATTATGATCTTGCAAAAATTGGCGACGAAATGGCGCGGGATCATTATGAAAAGCTGGAGCACACTGCTGCTGACTGCGTTTCCTGCGGGCATTGTGACAGACGCTGCCCCTTCCAGGTCGCCCAGAGTGCACGAATGCGGGAGATCGCTGCCTATTTTTGGAAATAGAAAAACAGCCGCTGTCTTTCAAAAAAATGAAAGACAGCGGTTTTTTTCGGGAATTCATTGACTATTTATATGAAATATGCTATAGTAAGTTTGTCTATTTTAGGCATTTGCTATAGGAGGTTTTTGTATGAAAAAAACATGGCCCCGCATACTGGCGGTTTTGCTGGTCATCTCGATGCTTTGCGGCAGCGCCGTTGGCGCTGCGGCAGTTTCTACCGACACCGAAGGCAAGCTTTTGCGCATTGCCAGCGTGATGAACGGCGACACCGAAACATCCCGAGGCATCAGCTGGGCAACGGAGGAGAAGAGCGAGAGTATCGTATATGTTTCTGAATATGAAGATATGCGTGAGGCGCAGGAATTCACCGGTTCTGCCCTTCTGTTCCAGGGCTATTATATGCATAAGGTTACCGTCAGCGGGTTAAAAGCGGGCACAACCTATTATTACACCGTTGGTGACAGTCAGCTTCGCAGCCGGGTCTGCAGCTTTACCACTGACGCGGGCAGAGGGACGCCGATGCGTTTTTTGGCTTTTGCCGATGTGCAGGCGAGCAGTGAAGAAAATTTTGCCCAGGCGGCGAGTGTGGTACGTGCCGGCTATGAAATGTTCCCCGATGCGGCGTTTTCGGTGAACCTGGGCGACTATGTCAACGATTGCACCAACGATGAGTGGAACTGGTATTTTGAGCAGTTTGCCTTTTTGAACGATTCGCTTTCCATGGCGCCGGTGGCGGGCAATCACGAGGGCAACCTTAAATGGTTCTGGTTCGATTCCATGTTCAACATCGGCAAAGCGGAAAATTCCGCCTCCATTACCGGTTGCTATTATTCCTTTGATTATGGCGACGCGCATATCGCCGTATTGAATTCTAATGATATGTATCCGATGAGCGAGCAGCAGATCAACTGGCTGAAAAACGATATGAACGGAACCGATGCAACCTGGAAGATCGTAATGATGCACCGTTCTCTTTATTCGGCAGGAAAACACACCAACAAGCCCGATTCTGCCATCATGCGTCATATGCTTCTTCCGGTTATTGACGAGCTGGACATCGATCTGGTACTGGGCGGTCATGAGCATATGTATCTGCGTACTTATCCCGTCGCCGGGGAAGGCGTTGTGGAGGAAGACGCGACCTATGTGACCGAGATTGTGAACGGGCATGAGACCACCTTTGCTGTGGATCCGGAAGGCACGGTTCATGTCATGCCGGCGACCGCGGGAACCAAACGGTATGAAGTCAATGAAAATGCTCTGCCGTATATTCAGCAGGCTGCTGCAAAAATGGAAACCACCCGCGACAAGGGCGGCGTTTTTACGACCATCGCCATCGACGAAGGAACGTTAGTATATGAAGCGTATCTGGTGGATGATCAGACGGGTGAGGTTTCACTCTTTGATTCCTTCGGCATCAAAAAATCTACGACCGGTGCAGTCAATGAGGACTGGCAGGAATTGCCTACGGATGCGGAAAGCAATTTCGCCGCCAATATCAACAATTTAATTCAGGAGATTCTGTGGGTGCTGGTGCATTATCTGACGGAAGTGCTGCCGCAGGTCTTCCGTACACTGGCGTAAAATTTCTGATATAAAAAAGACGGTTCCTCTTTCGGGGAGCCGTCTTTGCTTTGCGGCGCAGAGTATTACTCCAAAATATTGCTGGTGATATAGTCAATGCCCCAATCGGCGAGATTTTCCGCCCAGACGGGGTCGTCGCAGGTCCAGCAGTTGAGTGTAATGCCCTTTGCGTGGATTTTTTCGATTCGGTCTTTTGTTAGCTCGGTGTAGAGGATATCCAGATCCAGGTTTTCTTTTTGCAGCTTTTCCAGCAATTCTTCTGAATATTGTTCTGTCAGGAACTGCGCCGTCTGTTCCGGACGTATGACACGCAGATCCAGTAGATTTTCAAAGGAAAAGGAAATGAAAATGACCCGCTCCAGATATTCAAGCGATTCGATTTCAGAAACAATGGCGGCGATCTGCTCTTTGGTCATGCGATTTTTCAGCTCCAAAACAGCGGTCTTTTCATATTTTTTACAGATACCGATATATTCACTCAATGCGGGGATGCGCAGGTCGCTTCTGCCGCGTTTGCCGTCGATGTCGGTCAATTGCAGATTGCGCAGCGTCTGGAATGTAGATTGCTCAATGACCAGTGAATCCAGCCCGACGCGGGCTGTGTTGTCGTCGTGGAAAATTACAAAGCCGCCGTCGGCGGTAACGTGGATGTCGGTTTCGATGCCGAAATAACTGCGATTGCCTGCTGCCACAAAAGCAGAGCATGTGTTTTCCCGCTCAATGCCGCTTAACCCCCGATGGGCGATCATTTTGGTTGTTTTGCTGTTGATTTTTTTTGTATTCATCGCGTTTCCTCTTTCAGGCGTGTTATTTTGCTGTGTCAGTCACATTGGTATTGTAGTCCGTTCCAGGGGTTTTGTCAATGAAAATAAAACGGAGGAAAAAATTGAAAAAATTTTTGTCAACTGTTGACTTATGGATAATAATATGATAAACTTATTGTAAATAAAATAGCAAAGAGCAGTACAATTGCTTTTTGTCCTTTTATTGCGATTATTTGTGAAAGGATGAATATCATGGCTGAATTGATTGAACGAATTGTCGCTTTTTTCCGTGAAATCTGGGAAGCAGTGCAGGAATTCATAAAGATCGGCGACTAAGCTGCCCTTTTTATTGTTCCTCATTTTATTCCTCTCTGTTTAATGTGTGTGCAGACTTTTCCATCCCTGAGACGAGGACGGCGTTCGGTTTCCCGGGCGCCGTCTTCGCATTGTGGAGAGAATTGTAAAAAAATCATGACAAAATGCACAAGTTTACCCGATGGAAGCTTGTGGAATTTCATTTATTTTAGGATTGACACAGAAAAAAAGATTGTCTATAATTTAAGGTATCACAAAATAAAGCGGGGACACCACCGCCTTTGTGAAGTATGCCGTTTCGGTATGCACTTATTTTTATGGAGGTAATTAGTATGAAAGTCAAAAGAATCATTGCGCTGGCTCTGGCGCTTGTGATGTGCTTTGCTTTCGCCGCCTGCAACAACAACGAGGATCCGCAGACGGATGATCCCGGCGCGACCAACGCGGAAGAGGGTCAGACCGAAGCGAACCTGTCCTTTGCCAACGAAGGTACGCTGATGATCGGCGGCATCGGACCGCTTACCGGCGATAACGCCCAGTATGGCAATGCCGTCAAACTCGGCGCTGAGCTTGCCGTGGCGGAGATTAACGCTGCCGGCGGCATCAATGGCTATGAAGTCGAATTCCGTATGGAAGACGACATCGGTCAGGACGAAAAAGCGGTTACCGCTTACAACAACCTGAAAGACTGGGGTATGCAGATGCTGATGGGCACTGTTACCTCCACGCCCTGCAAAGCGGTTTCCACCGAGACCGAAGCGGACAATATGTTCCTTCTGACACCTTCTGGTTCTTCCGTTGACTGCATTGAGCCGGACACCGCGTTCCGTGTCTGCTTCTCCGACCCGAACCAGGGCTTGGGCGCTGCGGATTACATTTCCGCCAATTCCCTCGCCACCAAGATCGGCATCATCTATAACAGCTCTGACACTTACTCCACCGGTATTAAGGATAAGTTCGTGGAAGAGGCGCCCGCAAAGGGGTTGGAGATTGTCGGTGAGGAAGCCTTCACCAACGACAGCGCCACCGACTTCAACGCGCAGCTGACCAACCTCAGAGACGCCGGCGCGGAGCTGTTGTTCCTGCCCATCTACTATACGCCCGCTTCTCTGATTATGACGCAGGCGAAAGCCATGGGTTACACCCCGCTGTATTTCGGTTCTGACGGTATGGATGGTATTCTCGGTATGGAAAATATCGACACCGAACTGGTGGAAGGTGTTATGTACCTGACTCCGTTCATCGAGAGCTCTACCGACGAGGCGACTGTAAAGTTTGTTGAGAGCTTCAAAGCCGCTTATCCGGATCAGACCCAGTACATGAACCAGTTTGCTGCAGATGCGTATGATGCCATGTTCATCATCAAGGCAGCTGCTGAAAAAGCCGGCGTAACGGCTGACATGGAAGTTGCCGCCATCGGCGACGCCATGAAGGTTGCCATGACCGAAATCACCATTGATGGCGTGACCGGCACCGGCATTACCTGGGACGCCAGCGGCGAGCCCACCAAGCAGCCCAGAGTTGCTAAGATTGTCGGCGGCGAAATCACCGCTGCCTAATCTATTTGGCAATATAACAAACGGGTATGCCGCCGAAAAGCGGCATACCCGGTTTGAGGTTATATCGGCAAACGGCAAAAGCTTTGAAACATTGCCTTTGATCCGGCAAGCGGCTGTATGAAAAGCATTGTTTCAGAGCTTTTGTAGTATCTATTTGTGCAATTCCGTTTGGTTTGGGAGTGGAAGATATGAAATTTCTTTCGCAGCTGATTTCAGGCATTAGCCTGGGCAGCATTTATTCGCTGATTGCTCTGGGCTATACCATGGTCTACGGCATCGCAAAAATGCTGAACTTCGCCCACGGCGATGTCATTATGATCGGTGCATTTGTAGTTTATACCGCCTGTGTGACCGGCGGGCTTTCTCCGGTTCTCGGTGTGCTGCTCGCCATTGTCGCCTGTACGATCCTGGGTGTTGTGATTGAGCGGCTGGCGTACAAGCCCCTGCGCTCTGCCGCGTCTTTGGCGGTTTTGATTACCGCCATCGGTGTCAGTTATTTTTTGCAAAATATGGCGCTGTTGGTGTTTGGTTCCGATACCAAGCAGTTTTCCTCGGTGGTATCACTGGAGCCGGTGGTTTTAGCCGACGGCAATCTGACCATCACCGGCGAGACCATTGTAACCATTGTCGTTTCGCTGATTATCATGGTGGCGCTGTATCTCTTTGTTAACCGTTCTAAGCCCGGCAAGGCAATGCTGGCTGTATCCGAGGATAAGGGCGCTGCACAGCTGATGGGAATCAATGTCAACGGTATGATTGCTTTGACCTTTGCTATCGGCTCGGCGCTTGCCGCCATCGCCGGTGCGCTGCTTTGCTCTGCCTATCCTGCCCTGAGCCCCTACACCGGCGCCATGCCCGGCATCAAAGCCTTTGTGGCTGCGGTCTTTGGCGGAATCGGCTCCATTCCGGGTGCTATGGTTGGCGGCATTCTGCTGGGCATCATTGAAAACCTGAGCAAGGGATATATTTCCTCTCAGCTTTCGGACGCCATTGTATTTGCGGTCTTGATCCTGGTGCTGCTGATCCGCCCGACGGGCATCATGGGCAAAAAGATCAATGAGAAAGTGTGAGGTGAGCATGATGAGCAAACAACAACCTTCGCCCTTGTCTCAAAAAAAGCTGCTGCGTCCGGTTACCAGGAAAAATCTGGTGACTTATGCGATTGTGGTCGTTTTTTTCGTTCTGTTTCAGACGCTGACTGCCACCGGTAATCTGAAATTTGCCTATCAAAGCCTTCTGGTGCCGATTTGTACCAATGTGATTATGGCAGTTTCGCTGAATCTGGTGGTCGGTGTCCTGGGCGAGCTGAGTCTGGGTCATGCAGGCTTTATGTGCATCGGCGCCTATGTCGGCTCCTTCTTCTCCGTGGTGACGGAAGAACTGATCCCCGTTGACTGGCTTCGCTTTACCCTTGCCTTTGCCTTTGCCGCCATTGCTGCTTCCATTGCCGGAATTTTGATCGGTATCCCGGTATTGCGCCTGAAAGGCGACTATCTTGCCATCGTGACACTGGCGTTTGGTGAAATCATCAAATCGCTGGTCAACGTGCTTTATATCGGTAAAGATGCCAATGGCTTCCATCTTGCCATGAGTTCTTCCGGGCTGAATCTTTTGGAGGACGGCGAAGTGATCCTGAAAGGACCGCAGGGTATTTCCAATACACCGAAGGATTCGACCTTCCTGATTGGCTTTATCCTGGTTATGATTTCACTCTTTATCGCGACCAACCTGATGGATTCGCGGACCGGACGGGCGATTATGTCCATTCGCGATAACCGCATCGCCGCCGAGTCCGTCGGCATCAATATTACCAAATATAAGCTGCTGGTCTTTACCATTTCCGCCGCTATCGCAGGTTGTGCGGGCGTGTTATATTCACATAATCTTTCCTCCCTGACTGCCAATACCAACAATTTCGGCTATAATATGTCGATCATGGTGCTGGTATATGTAGTGCTGGGCGGCTTGGGCAATATGCGCGGTTCGGTAATCGCTGCCGCGATTCTGTACGCGCTGCCGGAGCTTTTGCGCGGGCTTGCTGATTATCGGATGCTGATTTATTCGATCATCCTGATTGTGATGATGATTGTCAACAACGGCGCGTTCTTCCTGAGCTTGCGCGCGAAGTTCTCGCAAAAGTTCAGAAACCGTCTTCAGCAAAAGAAAAGCGGGAAGGAGGCGGTTTGACATGGCGTTGTTAGAGGTAAAAAATCTCGGTATCACCTTCGGCGGTCTTCATGCCGTGGAGGATTTTAATCTGACACTGGAAAAGGGCGATCTGTATGGATTGATCGGTCCCAACGGCGCGGGAAAAACCACGGTTTTCAATCTGCTGACCGGTGTGTACAAACCGACATCCGGTACCTTTTACCTGGATGGCAAAGAGTTGAAAGGCAAAAAACCGGCGGATATCAACAAGGCGGGCATTGCCCGTACGTTCCAGAATATCCGACTGTTTCAGAAGCTTTCGGTGCTGGATAATGTCAAGGTTGGTCTGCATAATTCCATGAAATATTCCACCTTGACCGGTGTTCTTCGTCTTCCCGGCTATTTTAAGACCGAGCGGGCAATGAACGAAAAGGCAATGGAATTGTTGAAGGTTTTTGAGCTGGATGGTGCAGCGGATACGCTGGCGTCAAATCTGCCCTACGGCAAACAACGTAAGCTGGAAATCGCCAGAGCCATTGCCACCAATCCGAAGCTGCTGCTTCTGGATGAGCCGGCGGCTGGCATGAACCCCAACGAAACCCATGAGCTGATGGATACCATCCGTCTGATTCGCGATCGGTTCAATCTGACCGTGCTGGTTATCGAACATGATATGAGCCTGGTTTCCGGACTTTGCGAAAAAATCACCGTGCTCAACTTTGGTACGGAGCTGGCAAAGGGCGTGACCGAAGAGGTTTTGAAAAATCCGGAAGTCATCAAAGCGTATCTGGGTGAATAAGGAGGGTGCATCATGGCAATGCTGGAAGTTCGCAACTTGAATGTATTTTTCGGCGTGATCCAGGCGATCCGCGATGTTTCCTTTGATGTCAATCAGGGGGAGGTTGTCGCTCTGATTGGCGCCAACGGCGCGGGCAAAACAACGACGCTGCATACCGTAACGGGACTTTTGACAGCCGCAAGCGGTACCATCACGCTGGACGGGAAAGATATCACCAAAACCCCTGCGCATAAAATTGTCTCCATGGGCATGGCGCATGTGCCGGAGGGCCGTCGGGTTTTTTCGTCGCTTTCGGTTTACGATAACTTGAAAATGGGCGCCTATACCCGCAAGGATAAAAAAGAGATCCGTCAATCGCTGGATATGGTGTTTGAGGCGTTTCCCCGTTTGCAGGAGCGCCGCAACCAGGTTGCCGGTACCCTTTCCGGCGGCGAGCAGCAAATGCTCGCCATGGGCAGAGCGCTGATGAGTAAGCCTCGCATCCTGCTGATGGATGAACCGTCCATGGGGCTATCGCCTTTGTATGTGACCGAGATTTTCGACATTATCGAGCGTATCAAAAAAGAAGGCACCACTGTGCTTCTGGTGGAACAGAACGCCAACAAAGCTCTTGCTGTTGCCGACCGCGCCTATGTGCTGGAGACCGGCAGCGTAAGTATGAGCGGCGACGCCAAAGCGCTGATGAGTGACGAACGGGTCCGCAAAGCGTATTTGGGCGCGTAAAAGACCAAGAAAAAAAGACAAAGAAAAGCAAAAGCTGAAGACCTGTTTCTTCGGCTTTTTTTATTGGATTTTATATAAAATCACAAAAAATATCAAAATTTAAGATATATTTTCAATGGATTGACAGATTTTTCGGGCTGTGCTACAATAAAACCATCTCAACGCGGGGGTGCATTGGATGGGCTTTGCGGCAAAAATAAAGAATATTATCGGTCTGGAAGGAAATTTTAAGGATTTCATCAAACCGGCGGCGGGCTATACCTGCGCCAATATCACGCTGGGCGGCGCGGGGTATCCGATCAATCAGTTTCATCAGCAGTATCTGACCTATGTGGAGGGACTGGATACCGCGCAGGCGGGGTCCATTTCACTGATTACCGGTCTGTTTGACGCGTTCAACGACCCGGTCATGGGCATGATCACCGACCGTACCCGCTCACGCTTCGGGCGGCACCGACCCTATCTGCTGTTCGCGCTGCTCCCGTTTTGTTTGGCGTATTTAATGAAATGGTCCTCTTTCGGTGTGTCGTCTCACGGCTCCGGAGCGACCTGGACCTGGTACCTGATGGCGGGATTGATCTATTCGATAGGCTATACCATGGCGTCCATTCCCCATACCGCTATGCTGCCGCAGGTAGCGCCCCATTATTTTCAGCGCACGCAATATAAAATTGTGGAATATCTGATGAATTCGGTGGGTCAGATCTCTTCCTATGTGTTTACCGCATTGGCTCTTAGCAGCTTCAATGTCAAAACGGCGTTGACCGCTTTACCGACGCCGGAGCCGGAGCATCGGAACAATTATATGATGATCGGCATCATTCTGACCCTTTGGTTCGCCTGGCCGCTGATCCTTTGCTTTTTTAAAACAAAAGAGCCCTCGTCCCTGGGACAGCCAAAAGAACCGTTGAATATTCGGTATTTGCTGAACGAGTATCGCCTGGTGTTTTCCAATCGGGCGTTCCGGCAATACTTTGTCATCACAATGTTTTATTCGCTCAGTCGGAATTTTTACAGCATCACCGACCAGTATTTTATCATCAGTGTGGCGGATCAGTATAACTTCTTTAATTCATTTATCATTATTTCCGGCATTGCCGAATTCTGCGGTGCGCCGCTGAACTACCTTTTAGTACGATATAAGCAAAAAACCTTTTGCGGTAAGCTGTTGGGACCGCTGATGATCCTGGGCTTGTTTATGAATGTGTTTATCAATCCTACAACCCCGGCGGGCGTGACGCAGGCAATCATTGTGGTGTCGATGATATTGTATAACTTCGGCTTTTCCGGCCCCGGGTTTGTGGGGGAGAACATCCAGCCCGATGTGACGGATGTGGATGAAATGATTACCGGACGGCGGCGTGAGGGCGTAGTGAGTACCTTCAAATCTCTGTTCAGCAAAACCATCAGCAGTCTGACCAGCTATATTGTCGGCAGAAGCTTGAAGGATTTCGGCTATGATCCGCAGGTTAAAGCTCCGTCGGCGCAGCGCCCACTGACCATTTTTGGCTTAAAACTGAATTTTGCGATTCTACCTTCGTTGTTTGCTCTTTGTTCGGTGTTGGCGATTTATGCCTATTCTATGAATAAAAGAGATCACGAGCTGATGAAACAGATTATTGCCGAGCGGCATGAATACGGCAGGGTAATCACCGAACTAAGCGCGGAGCAGATTCAAAAGCTCGAAAAAATTTCCGGCAGAAAATGGCGGGAAATGTGGATCAGTACCGTTGAAGCGCGGGAACCGGCGTTGAGTGAAGTTTAATTCAAGCGTGGCGTGTGGAGTTTGGAGGGTGGCGTTTTGGAAGTCCTTCGGACTTCATGGATAGAAGTTTGTAACAGAAAGACAGTGCAAGATATACGGTTCGTTCTGACCAAATATCTTGCACTGTCTTTTTGCGTGCATTTTTTTAAATTAAAAATGTATTTTTCAATGCTAGTTCTTTCTTCGTAAATCACGTTTAATGATTTGGATCATATGATATTATATTATTTTATGGTTCTGTTGACATTTATATGGCATTCTGGTATAATTATGCAAATCAATGGGATAAAAGGATGATGATTTATGTTGCATGTAAAAAGATTTGTTTGCTGTTTGTTATCTTGTTTGTTTTTATTTCCGATGCTGGCAATTGGTTCCTTAGCAGCCGGAAGCGGTGATGTAAACGGGGACGGTCGCGTAGATAGCGGGGATATTGCCTTGATCATGGAGCATACTTATGCCAATGATGAGCATATGCAGGAATATGACTTTGCGCCTCTTACCGCCGAGCAGGCAGAAGCAGCGGATGTGAACGGCGATGGTGTGGTGACATATGAGGATGCAGATCTTTTGCAGAATCAGTTAACAGGACTGATAGAAGGTTCTTCGATTACTTTGCCTGATAGCTTCCCGCAGAATGCGCTTACAGCGTCCGATGAAACGATGCTGGGGATTCGTATTTCGCCCTGGATAGTGGACCAAAATGGTGCGATTGCTCAGGTTGGCGATTTCCTCGAGGTTGAGATTTATATAAACTCTAAGAAAACGGATGTTAATGGTGCCTTCCTGCTGCAATATGACCCCACACAGCTTGCTTATTTGGATTCTATCTCCAGTAAAGTCTGTGATGTCGGCTGTGCCGGTCTTGTAGAGGAAGGGTATTTTGCTGCCGGAATTGCCACGCTGGATTGGAATAATGGTGAGGAAATCGATTCCGCCGGTGCATATGTTCCGATAGCCTGTGTGAGCTTTCAGGTTTTGAAAGAAGGAGCGCTGGATTTAGCTCTGTCGGTATTGGAAGAGGATTATTCTTTGAGCAGCGGACAGACAGTTGAAATGCCGGAGCCCGTGGCAGCACAGATTGATACATCCAATCTGGACGCGTGGGCATTTGATATTTCTGCTGGTGACGATGCGCCACAGGAATTTACTATGCAAGGCGATATGAATGCGGATGGCAGTATTACAACTTCTGATGCCCGCATAGCGTTGCGCGGCGCTGTGGGGCTTGAGGAAATGGGTACCGCTCTGCGGGAGCGTGCTGATTTAGATGGCGATGGTAATCTGACCACTGCCGATGCGCGGTTGATTCTGCGCATAGCCGTGGGGTTAGACGGCGAATAAGATATTTCGTCCGAAGAGAGAGTGCGAAGCGTCCGTCGGATCAGGCGGCACTTTTGTTCGTTGATGCAGAGGAATAACACCGGTGATACGTCGTCCCGCCCGTTCTTATACTGTGATTTCTTCTAAAATCAAAACATTATGCTCTGTCAAATTGCCGTCTGCGTCGCGCAGGAAGATGGTCGTCAGCTTGTCGCAGCTCGCAAAAGCGTCCGCCGCGACCGTGGCGTCTGCGCTGAAGGTGACGGTGGTTAAATTCTTACAGTCGCGGAAAGTGCCGCTCTTGACCTCGCGA